>NZ_JBSGJD010000154.1:0-23818 GCF_053605405.1 Amycolatopsis sp. NPDC003861 | reverse complement strand
GGCCACCGGATCCTGGCCGTGGTCCGCGGCTCGGCGGTCAACTCCGACGGCGCGTCGAACGGCCTGACCGCGCCGAACGGCCCGGCCCAGCAGCGCGTCATCCGCGCGGCACTGGCCGACGCCGGACTGTCCACTTCGGACGTAGACGCTGTCGAAGCACACGGCACCGGAACGACCCTCGGTGACCCGATCGAAGCGCAGGCGTTGCTGGCCACCTACGGCCAGTCGCGTGAGACGCCGCTGTGGCTGGGCTCGGTGAAGTCGAACATCGGCCACACCCAGGCGGCGGCGGGTGTCGCGGGTGTGATCAAGATGGTGATGGCGATGCGGCACGGCGTGCTGCCGCGGACGTTGCACGTGGACACGCCTTCGTCCCATGTGGACTGGACGTCGGGTGCGGTCGAACTGCTGACCGAGTCGCGCGAGTGGACGGCCGACCGTCCGCTGCGGGCCGCGGTGTCGTCGTTCGGCATGAGCGGCACCAACGCGCACACGGTCCTGGAAGCCTTCCCGCAGGCCGAAACCGCGCCCAGTCCTGAGGCGGGGCCAGTGCCGTGGGTGCTGTCGGCGCGGTCGGCCGACGCGTTGCGCGGGCAAGCGCAGGCTCTGCTCGCGCAGGTCGGCGCGTCTCCGGCCGACATCGGCTTTTCCTTGGCGACCACCCGGGCTTCGCTCCCGCACCGCGCGGTCGTGATCGGCGACGTCGCTGCGGGCCTGTCCGCGCTGGCCGAGGGCACCCCGGCGGCCAACGTCGTCACCGGCGTGGCCGAGGCGCCGGGCAAGGTCGCGCTGGTGTTCCCCGGCCAGGGCTCCCAGTGGACCGGGATGGCGCTCGAACTCGCGGAGTCCGCACCGGTGTTCGCCGCCCGGCTGGACGAGTGCGCGACCGCGTTGGAATCCTTTGTGGACTGGCGACTTCGTGACGTGCTGGCCGATGCGGAGGCGTTGAGCCGGGTCGACGTGGTGCAGCCTGCGTTGTTCGCGGTGATGGTGTCGCTGGCGGAGCTGTGGCGGTCGTTCGGCGTGGTCCCGGACGCCGTCGTCGGCCACTCCCAAGGGGAGATCGCCGCTGCGGTCGTCTCAGGTGCACTGTCTCTTGAGGACGGGGCACGCGTGGTGACCCTGCGCAGCAGGGCGATCCTCGCCCTGGCCGGCCGCGGCGGAATGGTCTCGGTGGCCGCACCGCTCGACGACGTGGCGGCGAGGCTGGGCGACGGACTGTCGATCGCGGCGGTGAACGGCCCCACTGCCGTCGTCGTCTCCGGGGCGCCGGCTGCGCTCGACGAGCTGATCAAGTTCTGCGAAGCCGACGGGATCCGCGCGAAGCGGGTGCCGGTGGACTACGCCTCCCACTCCGCCCAGGTCGAACAGCTGCGCGACGAACTCCTCGACGTCCTGGCCCCGATCACACCCCGCCCGGGCGAAACCGCCTTCATCTCGACGGTGACCGGCGAGTGGAACGAACACGTCGATGCCGAGTACTGGTACACCAACCTCCGCAGCACCGTCCGCCTCGACACGGCAATCGAGCGCCTGAAGAGCGAAGGTTTCGGGACGTTCATCGAAGCGTCACCGCACCCGGTGCTGACCATGGCGCTCGGCGAGGACGTCGTCGCGCTGGGCTCACTCCGGAAGAACGACGGCGGCCTCACCCGCTTCCACACCGCCCTCGCCGAAGCGCATGTCAAGGGCGTCACCATCGACTGGAAGCCGGCGTTCCCGGACGCCCACGTCGTCGACCTCCCCACCTACGCCTTCCAGCGCAAGCAGTACTGGCCCCGCCCGGCCGCGCGCACCGGCGACGCCGCCGGGCTCGGCCTCGGCGCCGTCGACCACCCGCTGCTCGGCGCCGCCGTCACCCTCGCCGACGACGACCGGCTCGTCCTCACCGGACGGCTCTCGCGGCAGACCCACCCCTGGCTCGCCGACCACGACATCCTCGGCGCCGCCCTGCTGCCCGGCACGGCGTTCGCCGAACTCGCGCTCCACGCGGGCGACCACGCCGACTGCGGCACCGTCGAAGAGCTCACCCTCGGCGCGCCCCTCGCCGTGCCCGCCACCGGCGGCGTCCAGCTCCAGGTCGTCGTCGACCCGCCGGGCGAAGACGGCCGCCGCGGCCTGACCATCAGCGCCCGCCCCGACCAGCCCGGCGCGCGCTGGACCCGGCACGCCCAGGGCGTCCTGGCCCCCGGTTCTCCCGAACTTGCCGGGCTCCCGGCCGAATGGCCCCCGACCGCCGAAGCCCTCGACGTCGACGCCCACTACGCCGCGCTCGCCGAGGCCGGCTACCACTACGGGCCCGCCTTCCGCGGCCTGCGCGCGGCCTGGCGCCACGACGGCGCGGTGTTCGCCGAGGTCGAGGTGCCCGGCACCGACGCGTTCGCCGTGCACCCCGCCCTGCTCGACGCCGCCCTGCACGCATTGGGGCTCGGCGGGTTCTTCCCCGACGACGGCCAAGCGCGGCTGCCGTTCGCCTTCACCGAGGTCGCCCTGTTCGCCACCGGAGCCACGACCCTGCGGGTGCGCCTGGCCGCGGCCGGGCCGAACGCGGTCTCGCTCGTGGCCACCGACCCGGCCGGAAACCCGGTCGCACGCATCGGCTCCCTCGCGTTCCAGGTCACCTCGTCCACAGTGGACGCAACGCCGGAGGCGTTGTTCCGCACGGAATGGACCCCGCTCGCCCAGGTCGTGAGTGGTAAGGCGGGTTCTAACCCGCCTTACCACTCACAACTGGCCAGGCTCGATGTCGTGCCGGCCGCTGTTGTGCTGCCGGTGACGAGTGTCGAGCAGGTCCTCGAAGCCGCGCAGGAGTGGCTGGCCGACGCGCGGTTCGCCCACGCCCGGCTCGTCGTGCTCACCACCGGCGCACTCGCCGCGCTCCCCGGCGACCCGGTGCCCGCCCTGGCCCAGGCCCCGGCCTGGGGTCTGATCCGCTCGGCGCAGTCCGAGCACCCGGGCCGGTTCGTGCTCGTGGACGTCGACGACCGGGCCGACGTGACGGCCGCGATCGGAACCGCGCTCGCCTCGGGCGAACCGCAGGTCGCCGCCCGCGCCGGGACGCTGCTCGTCCCGCGCCTCGCCCATCCGGCGGCGGAGCTGACGCTGCCCGCGGACGACGCCTGGCGCGTCGGCACCACCGGCACCGGCACGCTCGACGGCCTGGCGACGATGCCGGTTCCCGAAGCCGAACTGGGGCCCGACGAGATCCGGGTCGAGGTCCGCGCGGCCGGGCTGAACTTCCGGGACGTCCTCATCACCCTCGGGATGTACCCGGGTCAGGCGCTGATGGGCGGCGAGGCCGCGGGTGTCGTCCGGGAAACCGGGGCACGGGTCCGGGGACTCGCCGTCGGCGACCGCGTCACCGGCCTGTTCACCGGTGCGCTCGGCCCGGTCGCGGTCGCCGACCACCGCCTGGTGACGCCGATGCCGGCGGAGTGGAGCTTCGCCGACGCCGCGTCGGTGCCCGTCGCCTTCGCCACCGCCTACTACGGCCTGTTCGACCTCGGCGGGCTCGAAGCGGGCCAGTCCGTGCTCGTCCACGCGGCCGCGGGCGGCGTCGGGATGGCCGCGGTCCAGCTCGCCCGCTGGAAGAACGCCGAGGTGTTCGCCACCGCGAGCACGTCGAAGCACGACGTGCTCGAAGGATTGGGCCTCGACACCGTCCACATCGGAGACTCCCGCTCACTGTCCTTCGAGGACCACTTCCGCGAGGCGACCGGCGGCCGCGGCGTCGACGTCGTGCTCGACGCTCTGGCCGGCGAGTTCGTCGACGCGTCCCTGCGGCTGCTGCCGCGCGGTGGCCGGTTCGTTGAGATGGGCAAGGCCGACGTCCGCGACGCCGAGGACGTCGCCCGCGCGCACGAAGGGGTGCGCTACCGCGCGTTCGACCTCATCGAAGCGGGCCCCGAACGGCTGCAGGAGATCCTGCGCGAACTCGCCGGGCTCTTCGAAACCGGCGCGCTCACCCCGCTGCCGCGGCGGACCTGGGACATCCGGCAGGTGCCGGAGGCGTTCCGGTTCATCAGCCAGGCCCGGCACGTCGGCAAGAACGTCGTGACCCTGCCGCGGAAACCCGACCCGGACGGCACCGTGCTCGTCACCGGCGGTACCGGCACGCTCGGCGCCCGGATCGCCCGGCACCTGGTGACCGTGCACGGCGTCCGGCGGCTGCTCCTGCTCAGCCGCCGCGGCCCGGACGCTCCCGGCGCCGTCGACCTGGCCGACGAGCTGACCACCCTGGGCGCCGAAGTCTCCGTCGTCGCGTGTGACGCGGCCGACCGGGACGCGCTCGCCGAGGTGCTGGCCGACCGGCCGCTCACCGGGGTGGTGCACACCGCCGGGGTCCTCGACGACGGCCTGCTGACCAGCCTCGATCCGGCGAAGCTCGCGGCCGTGCTGCGGCCCAAGGTCGACGCCGCCGTCAACCTGCACGAGCTGACGCGCGACCAGGACCTCGCGCTGTTCGTGCTCTTCTCGGCGGCCGCGGGCGTGTTCGGCACGGCCGGGCAGGGCAACTACGCGGCCGCGAACACCGCCCTCGACGCCCTGGCCGCGCACCGCCGCGCGCTCGGCCTGCCGGGCGTGTCCCTGGCCTGGGGCCTGTGGGCGGAGGCCAGCGGCATGACCGGCCACCTCGGCGTCGCCGACCTGGCCCGGATATCGCGGGGCGGCATGACCGGGCTGTCCGACGCCGAAGGCCTGGCGCTGTTCGACGCGGCCATCGCCCGCGGTGAAACCTTGGCCGTCCCGGCCCGGCTCGACCTCTCCGCCACGACCGGCCCGGTGCCGCCGCTGCTCCGCGGGCTCGTCCGCGGCACCCGCCGGACCGCCACGGCGGTGCCGACGGGGGACGACCTGACCGCCCGCCTGCGGCACCTGCCGGCCGCCGAGCGCGACCGCCGGCTGCTGGAGCTGGTCCGCGACCACGTCGCCGCGGTGCTCGGCCACGACACGGCCGGCGAGATCGAGCCGGGCCGCTCGTTCGCCGAGCTCGGCTTCGACTCCCTGACCGCCGTCGAACTGCGCAACCGGCTCGGCGCCGTGACCGGCCTGCGGCTGCCCGCGACGCTCGTCTTCGACCACCCGGCCCCGGCGTCTCTGGTGGCCTTCCTGCGGACCGAGCTCTTCGGTGCTGAGCCCGAGCCGGCCGCGGTGATCCCGGCCGGCGCGACCGGTGACGATCCGGTCGTCATCGTCGCGATGAGCTGCCGCTACCCCGGCGCGGTCGCCTCGCCGGAGGACCTGTGGGCCCTGGTCGCGGGCGGCGTCGACGCGATCTCGCCGTTCCCCTCCGACCGCGGCTGGGACCTCGACGGCCTGTACGCGCCCGAACCCGGGACGCCGGGCCGCGTCTCCACGCGCAACGGCGGGTTCGTGGCCGACGCCGGCCGGTTCGACCCGGAACTGTTCGACATCTCGCCGCGCGAAGCGCTGACCATGGACCCGCAGCAGCGGCTCCTGCTGGAAGCGACGTGGGAGGCGTTCGAACGCGCGGGCATCGACCCGCTGTCGGTCCGCGGCAGCCGGACCGGCGTGTTCGTCGGCGCGGCCACCTCCGGCTACGGTGCCGGCGCGGCCACCGACGGTCTCGAGGGGCACCTGATGACCGGCGGGACGTCGTCGGTGGCCTCAGGCCGGCTCTCATACGTGTTCGGCCTGGAAGGCCCGGCGCTCACGGTGGACACGGCGTGCTCGTCGTCGCTGGTGGCACTGCACCTGGCGGTCCAGTCATTGCGAAGCGGCGAATGCGACCTGGCGCTCGCGGGCGGGGTGACGGTCATGCCGACGCCGGGCGTGCTGCTCGCGTTCAGCCAGCAGCGCGGCCTGGCCGGGGACGGCCGGTGCAAGGCGTTCGCCGAGGGCGCGGACGGCACCGGCATGGCCGAGGGCGTCGGCCTGCTGCTGGTGGAGCGGCTGTCGGACGCGCGCCGGCACGGGCACGACGTCCTGGCCGTGGTGCGCGGGTCGGCGGTGAACTCCGACGGCGCGTCGAACGGCCTGACCGCACCGAACGGCCCGTCCCAGCAGCGGGTGATCCGGGCCGCCCTGGCCGACGCGGGCCTGCGTCCGTCCGAAGTGGACGCTGTGGAGGCGCACGGCACCGGGACGAACCTGGGCGACCCGATCGAAGCCCAGGCCCTGCTGGCGACCTACGGGCAGGATCGTTCGACGCCGTTGTGGCTCGGCTCGGTGAAGTCGAACCTGGGGCACACCCAGGCCGCGGCCGGGGTCGCGGGTGTGATCAAGATGGTGCTGGCGATGCGGCACGGCGTCCTGCCGCGGACGTTGCACGTGGACGCCCCGACGTCCCAAGTGGACTGGACGTCCGGTGCGGTCGAGCTGCTGACTTCGGCGCGCGAGTGGACCTCCGACCGGCCGCGGCGCGCGGGTGTCTCGTCCTTCGGCATCTCGGGCACCAACGCCCACACCATCCTCGAGCAAGCCCCGGACGCCGTGGCCGAGGAGCGCTCGCCGGTCACCGGCCCGGTGCCGTGGCTGCTGTCGGCCAAGACCCCGGCGGCCCTGCGCGCCCAGGCCACCCGGCTGCACGACTTCCTCAGCGACCGCGAAGTGGACCCCGCGGACGTGGCGCTGAGCCTGGCCACCACCCGCGCCGACCTCGGCCACCGCGCCGCGGTCGTCGGCGAGACCGGCCCGGAGCTGCTGGCCGGGCTGGCCGCGCTCGGCGACCTCGGCGCCCTCACCGGCAGCGGGACACCCGGCCGCCTGGCCGTCCTCTTCACCGGGCAAGGCGCGCAGCGACCCGGGATGGGCCAGGAGCTGTCCGTCCGGTTCCCGGTGTTCGCGCGGGCCTTCGACGAGGTCCGCGCCCTGCTCGGCGACGTCGGACCGGGCGACCTCGACCAGACGGGGCATGCGCAGCCCGCGATCTTCGCTCTCGAAGTCGCGCTCTTCCGGCTCGTCGAATCCTGGGGCGTCCGGCCGGACTTCGTGGCCGGGCACTCGATCGGCGAACTGGCCGCCGCGCACGTCGCCGGCGTGCTGTCGCTGCCCGAGGCGTGCACGCTGGTCGCCGCGCGGGCGGGCCTGATGCAGGCGCTGCCCGAAGGCGGCGCGATGGTCGCCGTCGGCGCACCCGAAGCGGACGTCGAGGCCGCGTTGACCGACGGCGTCGGCATCGCCGCGGTCAACGGGCCGGCCAGCACCGTGCTCTCCGGTCCGGAGCCCGCCGTGCTGGCGCTCGCGGGTGAGTTCGCGGCCCGCGGTGTCAAGACCAAGCGGCTGCGCGTCAGCCACGCCTTCCACTCGCCGCTGATGGACCCGATGCTGGCGGAATTCGGGACGGTGGCGGCGAAACTGACCTACCGCGAGCCGGTGATCCCGGTCGTGTCGACCCTGACCGGCGCGCTCGTCTCGCCGTTCACGGCCGACTATTGGGTGCGGCACGTGCGGGAGACCGTCCGGTTCGCCGACGCGGTCCGCACCCTCGCCGACCAGGGGACGAGCACCTTCCTGGAGGTCGGCCCCGACGGCGTCCTCTCCGCGATGGCGGCCGAAACCGCCGACGTCCCGGCGATTCCGACCCTGCGCGCCGGCGAAGACGAGCCGCGGGCCGTGGTCACGGCGTTCGCGCGGCTCCGGACCGCCGGTTTCCCGCTCGACGCCTCGGCCCTCCTCGAAGGTGCCCGGCGGACCGAGCTGCCGACGTACGCCTTCCAGCGATCGCACTTCTGGCTCGAACCCGCTTCTCCGGCGTCCACTGTGGACGCTGGCCGGTACCGGGTCGGCTGGCGTCCGGTGGCCGCGTCCGCGGGACGGCTGACCGGCCGCTGGCTCGTCCTCGGCGATGTCCTCGCCGACGACGTCGCGCGGGCGCTGGCCGCTCACGGCGCCGAGCCGGTGGTCTCGTCCGGTGCGGGGGACCGCGCCACCCTGACCGCTCTGCTGCGCGACCACGCCGACGTCGAGGGTGTCGTCTCGTTGCTGGCCCTCACCGGTGACGCGGAGGCGGGGCTCGCCGCCAACCTGACGCTCACCCAGGCCTTCGCCGATTCCGGCGTCCCGGCCCGGCTGTGGTGCCTCACCCAGGGCGCGGTGCACGGCGTTTCCCGCCCGGACCAGGCGACCACCTGGGGTTTCGGCCGGATCGCGGCGCTCGAGCTGCCGTCCGCCTGGGGCGGCCTCGCCGACCTGCCGGAAACCCTCGACGCGGCGGCCGGGGCCCGGCTCGCCGCGGTCCTCGCCGACGGCACCGAAGACGAGGTCGCCATCCGCGCGGACGGCGTCTTCGCCCGCCGGCTCGCCCCCGCCCCGGTTCGGGAAACCCGGGACTGGCGGCCCCGCGGCACGATCCTGATCACCGGCGGCACCGGCGCGCTGGGCGCCGCCATAGCACGGGAACTCGCCGAGGCAGGCGCCGAACACCTCGTCCTCACCAGCCGACACGGCGTCGAGGCACCCGGCGCGGCCGAGCTGGCCTCGGAGCTGTCCGCCCTCGGCGTCCGCGTCACGCTCGCCGCCTGCGACGCGGCCGACCGGGACGCCCTGGCCGGCGTCCTCGCGGCGATCCCGGCGGACCTGCCGCTGACCGCGGTGGTGCACGCGGCCGGGACGGGCCAGCACGGCCCGCTCACCGAGATCACGCCCGAGGAGGTGTCCGCCGTCCTCGCCGGGAAGGTGGCCGGCGCGCGGCACCTCGACGAGCTGACGCACGACCTCGACGTGTTCGTGCTGTTCTCGTCGATCTCCGGGGTGTGGGGCAGCGGCGAGCAGGCGGTTTACGGCGCGGCCAACGCCTTCCTCGACGCGCTCGCCGAAGAACGCCGTGCCCGCGGGCTGGCCGCGACCGCGATCGCGTGGGGCCCGTGGGCCGGCTCGGGGATGGCGGCCGACGCCGACGCCGTCCGGATGCTGCGCGGACGTGGCCTGCCGCCGATCGACCCGGCGAAGGGTGTCGCGGCCTTCCGGCGGGCCCTCTCCGCCGACGACCCGGCCGTCGTCGTCGCGGACGTCGACTGGGCCCGGTTCACGCCGGTCTTCACCGCGGCCCGCCCGCGCCCGCTGCTGGCCGACCTCCCGGCAGCACGGGAGGCCGCGGCCGAGCCGGAGCCGACGTCGACCGGGTTCGCGTCGCTGCCCGCGGGGGAGCGGCCGAAGGCGCTGCTCACGCTGGTCCTCGACCAGGTCGCGGGCGTGCTCGGGCACAGCTCCGGCGCGGTGATCGGGCCCGAACGCGCGTTCAAGGAGCTCGGGTTCGACTCGCTGATGGCTGTCGAGCTGCGCAACCGACTGGGCGCCGGGACCGGGCTGAGCCTGCCCGCATCGCTCGCCTTCGACCATCCGACGGCCGCCGACCTGGCCGAGGAACTCGACCGCCGGTTCGGGGGCGGCGACTCCGGCGTCCGCCTGCTCGACGAGCTCGATCGGCTCGAGGCTGCGTTCGAGACGGCCACCGAAGCGGACCTGGCCCGCGACGAAATCACCGTGCGCCTGAGGGGCGTCCTCTCGCGGTGGACGGAGCTGGCCGGCGGGACCGACCTGAGCGGCGCCGGCGACGACGAGCTCTTCGACTTCATCGACAGCACCTTCCGGACTTCTTGAGACAGTGGGGCTTTGATGGCCAACGAGCAGAAACTCCGTGACTACCTCAAGTTCGTCACGGCCGATCTGAAGGACACCCGCGACCGGCTGGCCGACGTCGAGGCCCGGGACTCCGAGCCCGTCGCGATCGTGGCCATGAGCTGCCGCTACCCGGGCGGCGTCGCTTCGCCCGAGGACCTGTGGCGCCTGGTCGAGAGCGGAACGGACGCCATCGGCGGCTTCCCCGGCGACCGCGGCTGGCCCCTGGGCCCGTTCCAGGGCGGTTTCCTCCACGACGCGGCCGAGTTCGACGCGGATTTCTTCGGCATCTCACCCCGTGAGGCGCTGGCCATGGACCCGCAGCAGCGGCTCCTGCTGGAAACGTCGTGGGAACTCCTGGAGCGGGCCCGGATCGCGCCGAAGTCGTTGCGGCGCAGCAGCACCGGCGTGTTCGTGGGTGGCGCGGCGTCCGGGTACGGCACCGCCGGCGACGAGGAGGTGGCCGGCTACCTGCTCACCGGAACGGCGGGCAGTGTCCTTTCCGGACGGCTGTCGTACCACCTCGGCCTGGAGGGCCCGTCGCTCACGATCGACTCGGCGTGCTCGTCCTCGCTGGTGGCGTTGCACCTCGCTGCGCAGGCATTGCGACGCGGCGAGTGCACCCTCGCGATCGCGGGCGGCGTCACGATCATGGCCACCCCGGGCACGTTCGCCGAGTTCGACCGCCAGGGCGGCCTGGCCGCGGACGGCCGTTGCAAGGCCTTCGCCGACGCGGCCGACGGAACGGGCTGGGCCGAAGGCGTGGGGTTGCTGCTGGTGGAGCGCCTGTCGGACGCGCGCCGCAACGGCCACCCGGTCCTGGCGCTCCTCCGCGGCTCGGCGGTGAACTCCGACGGCGCGTCGAACGGCCTCACGGCGCCGAACGGCCCGTCCCAGCGCCGCGTGATCACGGCGGCGTTGTCGGCGGCGGGGTTGTCCCCATCGGACGTCGACGTCGTCGAGGCCCACGGAACGGGCACGGCCCTGGGCGACCCGATCGAGGCCCAGGCCCTGCTGGCGACGTACGGCCAGGACCGCGCGACGCCGTTGTGGCTGGGATCGGTGAAGTCGAACATCGGCCACACGCAGTCGGCGTCCGGCGTGGCGGGCGTGATCAAGATGGTGCAGGCCATGCGCCATGGCGTCCTCCCGCAGACGTTGCACGTGGACTCGCCATCGTCCAAAATAGACTGGTCTACGGGCGAGGTCCGGCTACTGACCTCGGCGCGCGAGTGGCCGGCTGAACGCCCACGCCGGGCGGGCGTGTCGTCGTTCGGGATTTCGGGGACGAACGCGCACGTGATCCTGGAGGGGGTTTCGCCTTCGCCTACTTCGTCGCCGTCGTCTCTTTCGGGGCCGGTTCCGTGGCTGGTGTCGGCGCGTGGCGCGGAGGCTCTGTGTGCGCAGGCTGCGGCTCTTGTGCCTTATGCCGATGAGCCTCCCTTGGAGGTTGGTGCGACGCTGTTGTCCGGCCGGGCGACGTTCGAGGATCGAGCGGTGGTGTTCGGCTCGTCGGCGGCCGAGTTCCGGACGGGCCTTTCGGCTCTGGCTGCGGGCGGTGAAGCGCCCAACGTGGTGCGCGGAAGGGTTGTCCCGGGCGGGTTGGCGGTGTTGTTCACCGGCCAGGGTGCGCAGCGGGTGGGGATGGGTCTGGAGCTGTACGAGCGGTTCCCGGTCTATGCTGCGGCCTTCGATGAGGTCCTTTCGCACTTCGATCCGTCGTTGCGGGCGGCTTTTGATGATCAGTCGCTGTTGGATCGGACGGAGTTCACCCAACCGGCGTTGTTCGCGCTCGAGGTGGCGCTGTTTCGGTTGGTGTCGTCCTTCGGTGTGCGCCCGGACTTCGTGGCTGGCCATTCGATCGGCGAACTGGTCGCTGCCCATGTGGCCGGTGTCCTCTCCCTCGAGGATGCCTGCCGCCTGGTCTCCGCTCGCGCGTCGTTGATGCAGGCGCTGCCCGCCGGTGGCGCGATGGTCTCGATCGCCGCCCCCGAATCTGCCATCCCCCTCACCGAGGGTGTCGCCATCGCAGCGGTCAATGGCCCTGAGTCGGTCGTGATCTCCGGCGACGAGGCGGCGGTCCTCGCGATCGCCGCTCAGTTCCCCAAGACCAAGCGTCTCCCGGTGAGCCACGCGTTCCACTCCCCACTCATGGACCCAATGCTCGCCGAGTTCCGCGCGATCGCCGAGACCCTCACGCACCACCCAGCGCAGATACCAGTGCTCTCGAATGTGAGCGGTGCTCTCGCTTCGACGTTCTCAGCCGACTACTGGGTCCGCCACGTGCGCGAGACGGTCCGCTTCGCCGACGGAGTGTCCACCTTGGAATCCGCGGGCGTCGGCGTGTTCCTGGAGCTGGGCCCCGACGGCATCCTCAGCGCGATCGTCGGCGGCACGGCGATCCCGGCGTTGCGACGCGACCGCTCTGAAACGAGAGCACTGCTCTCGGCGTTGAGCACTGCTCACGTCCAGGGCGTGGACGTCGACTGGACACAGCTCCTGCCTGCCGAGGCGCACGCGGACCTGCCCACGTACGCGTTCCGGCGACGGCACTACTGGCTGACCGGTCCGTCGCCGGAAGTGTCCACGGAGGACCAGGCGTTCTGGTCGGCGGTCGAAAGCCCGAACCTCGCGGAAACGCTGGGTCTCGACGAGCAGCTGGCGGAAGCCATCCGCCCGGCGTTGTCGGCGTGGCGCGACCGAAGCCGCCGGGACGGCAAGGTGGCGTCGTGGCGCTACCGGACCGAGTGGAAACCGCTGGTCCCGGCAGCCGGACAACCGGGCGACTGGCTGTTGATCGCCCCCGAGGGCAGCGAACCGGCCGCGGCCTTGGCGACCCTGCTCACCGGCGTCGTACCCCTGACCGTGACGAACGAGTCCCGCCCCGCACTGGCCGACCGCGTCCGCGAGCTGCCAGCCCACAACTGGACGGCAATCCTCTCGCTGGTCGACCTCCCGGCAACGGCAACCTTGGTCCAAGCCCTCGGCGACGCGGGCATCAAGGCCCCGCTGTGGTCCCTGACCCGCGGAGCGGTGACGATCGGCCGATCCGACGAGCTGAAGGCCCCGGAACAGGCGTCCCTCTGGGGATTCGGCCGAACGGCGGCCCTGGAACACCCCGACCGCTGGGGCGGTTTGGTGGACCTCCCGTCAACTCTGGACACCCGAGCGGCAGCCCGGCTGCTGGCGGTCCTCGCCGGTAGCGAAGATCAAGTGGCCATCCGAGCCTCCGGAGCATTCGCCCGCCGCTTGGTCCCCGCCCCGCCCACCGGCCCCTCCCGGAATTGGCACCCGCGCGGCACGGTCCTGATCACCGGAGGAACTGGAGCGCTGGGCGCCCGCGTCGCCCGCTGGGCCGCCGCCAACGGAGCCGACCGGCTCGTCCTGATCTCCCGCCGCGGCCCCGACACCCCCGGCGCAGAGGACCTGGCCGCCGAACTCACCAACGCAGGGACCGAAACCACCATCAAGTCCTGCGACGTAACCGACCGCGACGCCCTGGCGGCCGTAGTCGACCAAATAGGCGACGACCTCCGCGCGGTGGTCCACACGGCAGGCACCCTCGACGACGGCATCATCGACACCCTCACGCCCGAGCGCCTCGCCAACGTCGAAGCGGCGAAGGTCACCGGCGCGGTCAACCTGAGCGAACTCACCCACAACCTGGACGCATTCATCGTCTTTTCGGGCTTGGCGGGCACCCTCGGAGCGGCGGGCCAAGCTGCCTACGCAGCGGCCAACGCCCGCCTCGACGCCCTGGCCGAAGCCCGCCGGGCAGCAGGCCAGCCGGCCCTCGCGGTGGCATGGGGCCCCTGGTCCGGAGGAGGCATGGCAGGAGCCGACATAACGGCACGGCTAGCCGCCGCCGGCCTCCGCCCACTGGACCCCGACCTCGCCCTGGCGGCGCTCGAAGGCGCCCTGTCCACAGGCGACACAACGATCACCATCGCCGACATCGACTGGCAGATTTTCGCCCCGGCATTCACGGCGGTCCGCCCAAGCCCCCTGCTCGCGGAACTCCCAGCACCCGCCCCCAACGCGGGCGGCATCACTGCGCCCGCCACCAATCGTGCCTTTCCCGCCGCCTCCAAGACGGCCAACACCATCGCGCGCAGCACCACCGCCAACCCCGCTGCGGCGGCTGCCGCCAACTCCGCTGCGGCTGCTGCCGTCAACCCTGCCGCGGCTGCTGCCGCCAACCCTGCTGCGGCCTCTGCCGTCAACCCTGCCGCGGCTGCTGCCGCAAACCCCGCTGCGGTGGGCGCCCGCAATGCCGCCGCGGCTGCCGTTGCCAACCCCGCCGTCAATCCCGCCGCAGGAGGCGCCCGCAATCCCGCCGCGGCCGCCGCCCGCGACTCCGCCGCTGCTGGCGCGCGCGACTCCGCCGCTGCTGGCGCGCGCGACTCCGCCGCAACCGCTGCCCCCGACTCCGCCACTGGCGCGCGAGGCTTCACCGCCGCCGGTGTTCTTGAGCTTGTCCGGGAACAGGTTGCCGCCGTGCTGGGGCATGGCTCGGGCGGCTCTGTCGATCGGCGGCGGCCCTTCAGCGACCTGGGCTTCACCTCTCTCTCGGCCGTCGAACTGCGCAACCGGCTGCGCTCCGCCACCGGGCTTGAGTTGTCCGCCACCCTCACCTTCGACCATCCCGATCCGGATGCTCTCGCCCGGCATCTGTGTGCACTGCTCCAAGGTGAGAGCACTGCTCTCGAAATGGAGCACCCTGCCGGATTGCGCGATGACGAGCCGATCGCCATCGTGGCGATGGCTTGCCGGTTCCCCGGGGATGTTCGCTCGCCCGAAGACCTTTGGGACCTCGTCGCCCGCGGGGGCGATGCCCTGTCCGCTCCGCCGGTCGATCGCGGGTGGCCGGCCGGGCTGGGCGCCGTCAAGCCGGGTGGGTTTCTCACAGACGTGGCCGATTTCGATGCCGAGCTCTTCGGCATCTCGCCGCGCGAAGCCACGGCCATGGACCCGCAGCAGCGGCTCCTCCTCGAGACCGCCTGGGAGCTCTTCGAGCGCGCCGGCCGGGATCCGCGCTCGGTGCGCGGTGAGCGCGTCGGCGTCTTCGCCGGCACCAACGGCCAGGACTACCCTGCCTTGCTCACCGACGCGGGCGACGACGTCGCCGGCTACGTCGGCACGGGCAACGCCGCCGCCGTCGTCTCCGGCCGGATCGCCTACGCCTTCGGGCTCGAAGGGCCCGCCGTCACCGTTGACACCGCGTGCTCGTCCTCGCTGGTCGCGCTCCACTGGGCGCGCCAGGCACTGCGGGCGGGCGAGTGCGATCTCGCCGTCGCCGGTGGCGTCACCGTGATGGCGACGCCGGGTGCGTTCGTCGAGTTCGACCGCCAGGGCGGGCTCGCCCCGGACGGCCGCTGCAAGGCCTTCGCCGAGGGCGCCGACGGTACGGGCTGGGGCGAAGGCGTCGGCCTGCTGCTGGTGGAACGGCTGTCGGACGCGCGCCGCAACGGTCACGAGGTCCTGGCCGTGGTCCGCGGTTCGGCGGTCAACTCCGATGGTGCGTCGAATGGCTTGACGGCGCCGAACGGCCCGTCGCAGCAGCGGGTGATCCGGGCGGCTCTCGCCGACGCCGGTCTCGGTCCGTCCGAAGTGGACGCCGTGGAGGCGCACGGCACCGGCACCAGGCTCGGCGACCCGATCGAGGCGCAGGCCTTGCTGGCCACCTACGGCCAGGGCCGCGACGAGCCGCTGTGGCTGGGGTCGGTCAAGTCCAACCTGGGCCACACGCAGGCCGCGGCCGGCGTCGCCGGGATCATCAAGATGGTCATGGCGATGCGGAACGGCGTCCTGCCGCGCACGCTGCACGTCGACGCGCCCTCGTCGCAGGTGGACTGGTCGGCGGGCGCGGTGGAAGTGCTCGCCGAGACGCGGAAGTGGCCGTCCGACCGGCCGCGCCGCGCGGGCGTGTCGTCCTTCGGGATCTCCGGCACCAACGCCCACACCATCCTCGAACAGGCGCCGGACGACGTCGTCGTGCACGACACCGCGCCGGTGGGTCTACTTCCGGTGCCGGTCTCGGCGCGGACCGAGCCGGGGTTGCGCGAGCAAGCCCGTCGTCTGCTCGCCGCCGAGCGCGGCGCCCTGCCGGACGTCGCTTTTTCGCTGGCGACCGGCCGCGCGGCCCTGTCCCGGCGCGCGGTGGTGCTCGCCGAGGACGACGGTGACCTCGTTCGCGGCTTGACGGCGCTGGCGGACGGGGCGCCGGATCCGGGCGTGATCCGCGGTGACGTCGAACCGGGCTCGCTCGCCGTGCTCTTCACCGGGCAGGGCGCGCAGCGGGTCGGCATGGGACGGGGACTGTACGACCGGTTCCCGGTGTACGCCGAGGCGTTCGACGCCGTGTGTGCGGAGTTCGACCTGCTGTTGGAGCGTCCGCTGCACGATGTCGTCTTCGCGAGGTCCACTTTGGACGCGACCGGATCGGCGCAACCTGCGTTGTTCGCGGTCGAAGTCGCGTTGTACCGTCTTTTCGAATCGTGGGGAGTGCGTCCGGACTTCGTTGCCGGCCACTCGATCGGCGAAATCTCGGCCGCCCACGTCGCCGGAGTTCTGTCTCTTGTGGACGCTTGTCGATTGGTCGCGGCACGGGCGTCACTGATGCAGGCGCTGCCCGCCGGTGGGGCGATGGTGTCGATCGCGGCTCCCGAGTCCGCGATCGTTCTGCAAGAGGGTGTCTCGATCGCGGCGGTGAACGGCCCGGAGTCCGTGGTGATCTCCGGCGACGAGGCCGCGGTCCTGGCCATCGCCGCCGAGTTCGCCGAGCGCGGTGTGAAGACCAAGCGGCTCACGGTGAGTCACGCGTTCCACTCGCCGTTGATGGATCCGATGCTCGACGAGTTCCGTGCGGTCGCCGAACAACTCCAGTACCACCCGGCACAGATACCGGTGCTCTCGAATGTGAGCGGTGCTCTCGCTTTGCCGTTTGACGCGGCATATTGGGCGCGGCACGTGCGGGAGGCGGTCCGGTTCGCCGACGGGGTGTCCACTTTGGAGGAATCCGGGGTCGGGGTGTTCCTGGAACTGGGGCCCGACGGGGTGCTCAGCTCGATGGTCCCGGGCCGGGCGATCCCGGCGCTGCGTCGCGACCGCGACGAGGTGCGGACGTTCTTCACGGCGTTGGCCGGGTTGTCCACCGCCGGGGTGCCGGTGGACTGGACGGAGCTGCCCGGCCGCCGGATTCCGTTGCCCACGTACGCTTTCCAGCGCGAGCGCTTCTGGCCGGCCCCGCGTCCGGCGGGTGGCGAGCTCGACGCGCAGTTCTGGTCGGCCGTCGACCGCGCGGACGTCGCCGGGCTGGCGGCCGGGACGGGTGTGCCGGAGGAGGACGTCGCCAAGGTGCTGCCCGCGCTGGCGTCCTGGCGGCGGGACCGGGCCGGAGCCGTGGAGACCGAGTCGTGGCGCTACCGGGTGACCTGGGTTCCGGTGCCCGAGCCGGGCGCGGTAATCCCGTCGGGCCGGTACGCGATCGTGGCGGCCCCGGGTGCGGCGCGCCGCTGGGCGGATGCGCTGGTGCGGCCCGGAGTCTGCGTGGCCGGGCCGGGAGAGCCGGCCGAGGGGCCGTTCGACGGAGTCGTCCTGGTTTCGGCCCCGGGTGACGACGCCTTGGCCGACGCGGCGGCGCTGGCCCGGGCCGGCGTGGGGCCGCTGTGGTGCGTGACCTCGGGTGCGGTCGCCGTGCCCGGGGACGCGGCTGCCGGGGATCCGGGGTTGGCCGCGCTGTGGGGGTTCGGCCGGGCGCTGGCCCTGGAGACGCCGGACCGGTGGGGCGGCTTGGTCGATGTCCCGGAGACCCCGGACGAGCGCCTCGTCGCGCAGGTGTGGGGAATTGTCGCCGGTGCGCGTGGCCCACTCCAAGCGGTCCAGCACGGCGCCGACGCAGAGGACCAAATCGCCCTGCGGCCGTCCGGCACCTACGCCCGGCGGATCGTCCGCGCCCCGCTACCCGCCGCGCAATGGACTCCCAGTGGCACCGTCCTCGTCACCGGCGGCACCGGGGCCCTCGGCGCCACCGTGGCCCGCTGGGCCGCGCGCGCCGGTGCCGACCACCTCGTCCTCCTCAGCCGCCGCGGCCCTCAAGCCCCCGGCGCCGACAGCCTCGTCGAGGACCTCGAGGCCGCCGGGGCGAAAGCGACCGTCCTCGCCTGCGACGTCTCCGACCGCGACGACCTGGCCCGGGCGATCGGACAGATCCCGCAGGTCACCGCCGTCGTCCACGCCGCCGGGGTCAGTCAGGCCACCGCCTTCGCCGACCTTTCCGACGACGACTTCCGCAAGGTCCTCCACGCCAAAGTCGCCGGCGCCGACCACCTCGACCAGCTCCTCGGTGACGACCTCGACGCCTTCATCCTCTTCTCCTCCATCTCCGGCATCTGGGGCGCGGGCGGCCAGACCGCCTACGCCGCCGCCAACGCGCACCTCGACGCCCTCGCCGAACGTCGACGCGCCGCCGGGCGGAAAGCCACCTCCGTCGCGTGGGGGCCGTGGGCCGGCAGCGGGATGGCCGCCGGTGCCGCCGAGCAGGAGCACCTGCGCCGGCGAGGGCTGACGCCGCTGCCGGCCGATGCTGCTCTCACCGCGATGCGGACCGCGGGGGAGGACTCGGTGGTCGTCGCCGATGTCGACTGGGCCCGGTTCGCCGCCGCCTTCACCGCCACCCGGCCGAGCCGGCTGCTGGCCGAGCTGCCCGAGGCGAAGCTGCCCGAACCGCAGCCGGCCGAGGTTCGGCGGCCCGCCGACCTGCTCGCCCTGGTCCGGACCGAAGCCGCGCAGGTGCTGGGGCACGCCACGGCCGACGCCGTCGACGCCAAGCGGGCCTTCACCGAACTCGGCTTCGACTCGCTCACCGCCGTCGAGCTGCGGACCCGGCTCGCCGCCGCGACCGGGCTCACCCTGCCGCCGACCCTCGTCTTCAACCACCCCAACGCCACCGCGCTCGCCGAGCACCTGCGCGCGCAGCTGGACGACGGCGCCCCGAGCGTCCTGGCCGAGCTCGACCGGCTGGAAGCGGCCCTCGCCGCCGGCGAACCCGACCGGCTGACGCGGACCGAACTCGCCGTGCGGCTGCAAACCCTGCTGGGCCGCTATTCCGAACGAGAAGAAAAGACCGGCGAACTCGATTTCGCCGATGATGACGCACTTCTTGAATTCATCAACAATGATCTCGGGAAATTGTAAAACGCCCGTAGGGGCCCCTGTCGGCGGGATCTTTAGGGGTTGTAGGCCTAAAACCGGTCCCATAGCCTCACTTTGATGCCACTTCGGCGCGCGGATGTGCCGGGTGTCCGCACTTCGCTGGAGAAAAGGCTGGTGGCACTGAGATGGCCGACGAGGAGACGCTGCGCGAACACCTCAGGTGGGTCACGACCAATCTGCACCAGACGCGCCGGCGGCTGCAGGCGGTGGAAGACGCCGAGCAGGAACCGATCGCGATCGTCGGAATGGGGTGCCGCCTGCCCGGCGGCGTCAACAGCCCGGAACAGCTGTGGGACCTGGTCGCCGCGGGCGCCGACGCCGTCACCGGGTTCCCGGACAACCGCGGCTGGGACCTCGACAGTCTCCGCGACCCCGATCCGGACCGGCCCGGCACCTCCCACACCGCGTCCGGCGGCTTCCTGCACGACGTCGCCGACTTCGACGCCGGCTTCTTCGGCATCTCCCCGCGCGAAGCCCTCGCCATGGACGCCCAGCAGCGGCTGCTCCTGGAGACGACCTGGGAGGCCATCGAACGCGCCCGCATCGACCCGGCGTCGCTGGCGGGCTCCGAGACCGGTGTCTTCGTCGGCAACACCGGCCAGGACTACGCGAACCTCATGCGCGGCGCCGGCGACAACCTCGAAGGCCACCTGCTCACCGGCACCGCGACCGCCGTCGTCTCCGGGCGGCTGGCGTACTTCCTCGGCCTCGCGGGGTCCGCCGTCACCGTCGACACGGCTTGTTCCTCTTCGCTCGTTGCGCTGCACTGGGCCTGTCACGCGCTTCGCCGCCGCGAGTGCTCCCTCGCCCTCGCCGGCGGCGTGACCGTCCTGTCCACCCCGGCGGCGTTCGTCGCCTTCAGCCGGCAGCGCGGCCTGGCGCCCGACGGCCGCTGCAAGTCCTTCGCCGACGCCGCCAACGGCACCGGCTGGGGCGAAGGCGCCGGCATGCTGGTCCTCGAACGACTGTCCGACGCCCAGCGGCACGGCCACCCGGTGCTCGCCGTCGTCCGCGGCTCGGCGATCAACTCCGACGGCGCCTCCAACGGCCTCACCGCCCCCAACGGCCCCGCCCAGGAGCGCGTCATCGCCGACGCCCTCGCCAACGCGCGGCTCTCGGCGAAGCAGGTCGACGCGGTCGAGGCGCACGGCACCGGCACCACCCTCGGCGACCCGATCGAGGCGCAGGCCCTGCTGGCCACCTACGGCCGCGCCCGCCCCGCCGACGACCCGCTGTTCCTCGGCTCGCTGAAGTCGAACATCGGCCACACCCAGGGTGCCGCGGGGGTCGCCGGGGTGATCAAGATGGTCATGGCGATGCGGCACGGCGTCCTGCCGCGGACATTGCACGTCGACGCCCCGACCTCGCACGTCGACTGGGCGTCCGGCGGGGTCCGGCTGCTCACCGAGGCCCGGCCCTGGCCGGAGACCGGCGAGCCGCGCCGCGCGGGCGTGTCCGCGTTCGGCATGAGCGGCACCAACGCCCACGCCATCCTCGAAGCCGCACCGGACGCCGAGGAACCGGCACCTTCGAACGCGACCGGCCCGGTGCCGTGGGTGCTGTCCGCGCGGACCCCCGACGCGCTCAAGGCGCAGGCCGCGGCACTGGCCGGGCACGAAGGGGAGGCCGCAGACGTCGGGTTTTCGCTGGTCAGCACCCGGACGGCGTTCCCGCACCGCGCGGTCGTGGTCGGCGATCTCGCCGGTGGTCTCACCGCGCTCGCCGAGGGCGTCCCGGCGGCGAACGTCATCACCGGGGAGGCTGGTGCGCCGGGCAAGGTGGCCCTCGTTTTTCCCGGCCAGGGGTCGCAGTGGGCCGGGATGGCGCTCGAGCTCGCAGAATCGTCGCCGGTGTTCGCGGCCCGTCTCGAGGAATGCGGCACGGCCCTGAAGTCCTTTGTGGACTGGAATCTCCGTGACGTGCTGGCCGACGCGGAGGCGTTGAGCCGGGTCGATGTGGTGCAGCCTGCGTTGTTCGCGGTGATGGTGTCGTTGGCGGAGCTGTGGCGGTCGTTCGGTGTTGTTCCGGATGCGGTGGTCGGTCACTCGCAGGGTGAGATCGCGGCTGCGGTTGTCGCGGGTGCGCTGTCGCTTGAGGACGGTGCTCGGGTGGTGGCGTTGCGGAGCAAGGCGATCCTGGCGCTGGCCGGTGGTGGCGGGATGGTGTCCGTCGCGGCCGCCAGGGAAACCGTCGAGGAGATGCTGAGCGAAGGCCTCTCGATCGCCGCGGTGAACGGCCCGGCCGCCGTGGTGGTGTCCGGTGCGTCGAACGATCTCGACGAGCTGATCAAGTCCTGCGAAGCCGACGGGATCCGTGCGAAGCGGGTGCCCGTGGACTACGCGTCCCACTCGGCGCAGGTCGAGCAACTGCGTGACGAGCTGCTGGACGTCCTCGCGCCGGTCACACCCCGCGAGAGCGAGATCGCCTTCCTCTCGACCGTGACCGGCGAGTGGAACGAACGGGTGGATGCCGAGTACTGGTACACCAATCTCCGCAGCACGGTCCGTCTCGACACGGCGATCGAGCGGCTGAAGTCCGAAGGTTTCGGGACGTTTATCGAAGCGTCGCCGCACCCGGTGCTGACCATGGCGCTCGGCGAAGACGTCGTCGCGCTGGGATCACTCCGGAAGAACGACGGCGGCCTCACCCGCTTCCACACCGCCCTCGCCGAGGCCCACGTCAGGGGTGTCGCCGTCGACTGGACCCCGGCCTTCCCCGGCGCCCGTACGGTCGACCTCCCCACCTATGCCTTCCAGCGTGAACGGTTCTGGCCCACCGTCGTCGCGGACCCCGGTGACGCGGGCGCGCTCGGCCTCAGCACCACCGGGCACCCGCTGCTCGGCGCGGCGGTGACCCTGGCCGCGGGCGACGGTCTCGTCCTCACCGGACGCGTCTCCCCGCAGGCGCAGCCGTGGCTGGCCGACCACGCCGTGCACGGCACGATCCTGTTACCCGGCACCGCGTTCGTCGAACTGGCCGTGCAGGCCGGCGACCGCGCCGGCTGCGGCACCGTCGAGGAGCTCACCCTCGAAACCCCGCTGACGCTGCCCGACGGCGACGCCCGCGCGCTGCAGGTCTGGGTGGGCGCGGCCGACGAAACCGGCCGGCGCGCCATCGAGGTCCATTCGCGCCGCGACGACGACGACCCGTGGACGCGCCACGCGACCGGCGTGCTCGCGCCCGGCACCCCCGAAGCCGGGTTCACCTTGGACTCCTGGCCGCCCGAGGGCGCGGCCAGGATCGACCTCGACGGGTTCTACGACGGCCTCCGCGCGGCGGCGGGTTACGGCTACGGGCCCGCTTTCCAGGGCTTGCGTTCGGCCTGGCGCCGCGGCGGCGAGATCTTCGCCGAGGTCGCACTGCCGGACGACCGCGACGCGGCCCGCTTCGGCCTGCACCCGGCCCTGCTGGACACGGCCCTGCACCCCCTCGCCCTGATGATGTCCACTGAGGACGGACAGGCCAGACTGCCGTTTGCCTGGACGGGCGTGACCCTGCACGCGACCGGCGCGTCGGCGCTGCGCGTCCGCCTCACCCGCCGCGGCGCGGACGACGTCACGGTCGAGGTCGCGGACCCGGCGGGCGCCCCGGTCGCGACGGCGGAATCCCTCGTCATCCGCCCGCTCCCCACCGGCGGGCTGGACCGTGCCGACGATCTGTACGAAGTGGACTGGACCGAAGTCCCGGCCGGAGCGGCCGAGGCCGACGCCGTCTTCGAAGCGATCGGCGGGGCGCCGGTCCACCTCGTGCTCGGGCTCGTCCAGGACTGGCTCGCCACCGAGCGGCCCGAGGTGCTCGTCTTCGTCAGCAGCGGCGCCGTCGCCGTGCACGACGGTGAAGCTCCCGATCCCGGCCTCGCCGCCGCGTGGGGGCTCGTGCGCTCGGCCCAGTCGGAACACCCCGGCCGGTTCGCGCTGCTGGACACCGACGACCCCGAACACCCGATCGTCCCGCTCGAGCCGCAGACGGCCGTCCGCGGTGGACGTCACTTCGTGCCCCGGCTCGCCCGGGTCACCGCCACCGGCGAGACGCCGGACTGGGGTGACGGCGCCGTCCTCGTGACCGGCGCCTCGGGCGTGCTCGGCGGGCTCGTCGCCCGGCACCTCGCGCGGCAGCACGGCGTCCGGGACCTGGTCCTGCTCAGCCGCCGCGGCGCGGACGCGCCCGGCGCCGCCGAACTCGCCGCCGACCTGCCGGACGCCGTCTTCGTCGCCTGCGACGCCGCCGATCGCGACGCACTCGCCGAAGTGCTGGCCGCGCACCGGATCACCGCCGTCGTGCACGCCGCCGGTGTCCTCGACGACGGCGTCGTCGAGGCCCTCACCCCGGAGCGGCTGGCCGCGGTCCTGCGCCCGAAGGCCGACGCCGCCCGCAACCTCGACGAGCTGACCGCCGATCTCGCCGCGTTCGTGCTCTTCTCCGCCGCCGCGGGCACCACCGGCGGCAGCGGCCAGGGCAACTACGCCGCCGCCAACGCCTACCTCGACGCGCTCGCCCAGCGTCGCCGGGCGGCCGGGCAGCCCGCCGTGTCGCTGGCCTGGGGCCTGTGGGCCGAGGCCAGCGGGATGACCGGGCACCTCGACGACGGCGCGCGCGACCGGCTCGGCCGCTCCGGCGTGCGGCCCCTGGACGCCGCGCAGGGGCTGGCCCTGTTCGACCGCGCCGTCGCCGCGGGCCCGGCCGCGCTGGTCCCGATCGCCCTCGACGCCGCCGCACTGCGCCGGCAGGCCGCCGACGGCACCGTCTCGCCGTTGTTCCGCGGCCTCTTCCCCGCCCCCGCACGCCGCGCCGCCGCGGCCGGCGGACACGGCGGCGAGCTCTCCGAAGAGGGCCTGCTCGATCTGGTCCGGACGCAGGTGGCGGCCGTCCTCGGGCACGCGTCCGCGCAGGCCGTCGACCCCGCCCGCGCGTTCAAGGACCTCGGGTTCGACTCGCTGACCGCGGTCGACCTCCGCAACCGCCTCGCCGCCGCCACCGGCCTGCGACTGCCCGCGACGCTCGTGTTCGACCACCCGACGCCGGCGGT
>NZ_JBSGJD010000153.1:0-23850 GCF_053605405.1 Amycolatopsis sp. NPDC003861 | reverse complement strand
GTGTGAGAACTGGGAGCCAGCGAAGCAAGTTCTGGTTGATCGGTTCCCGGCGGTCGACGCCACCGCGCTGCGGGTGCGGCTGCGGCCGGGTGCCGGGGACGCGGTGGCCGTCGACGTCGCCGACACGACCGGCGCCCCGGTCGCTTCGGTGGCCGCGCTCGTCCTGCGTCCGGTGTCGGCCGAGCAGTTGCACGGGCCGGACAGCGACGCGCTGTTCCAGGTCGAGTGGACGCCGGTTCCGGTGCCGGACACCCCGGGCGGCCGGTACGCGGTCGTCGGCCCGGACCCGCTCGGCCTGGCGGCCGGGCTCGCCTCGGCCGGGGTCGTCGAGTCCTGTGTGGACCTCGCGGAACTCGGTCGCCGCACCGAAGAAAGCGGCGAAGAACCGCAGTACGTGTTTTCCGCGATCCGGCACTCGACGCAGCCGCGCGAGCGGGCCGCCTTCGCGCTCGAGCTGGTCCGGGAGTGGCTGGCCGACGAGCGGTTCACCACCGCCCGGCTGGTCCTGGTGACCCGCGGCGCGGTCGGTGCCGCCGACGGCGACCGCGTCCCCGACCTCACCGCCGCGCCCGTGTGGGGCCTGCTGCGGTCGGCGCAGTTCGAGAACCCCGGCCGGCTCGTCCTGGTCGACCTCGACGACGAAGACCCGCGCTCGGCGGCACTGCTCGGCGCGGTCGCTTCCGGGGAACCCCAGCTCGCGCTGCGGGACGGCCGCGCACTGGCCGCACGGCTCGTGCGCGCCGGCACCGGCACCCTGCTCCAGCCGCCCGAAGGCACCTGGCGGCTCGACAGCACCGGCCGCGGCACCCTGCAGAACCTCGCGCTCGTCCCGAACCCGCTGCCGGAAACCCTCGAACCGGGCACGGTCCGGGTGGCCATCCGCGCCGCCGGGATGAACTTCCGCGACGTCCTCATCGGCCTCGGCATGTACCCGGGCGAACCGCTCATGGGCATCGAAGGCGCCGGCGTCGTCCTCGAATGCGGCGAAGGCGTCACCGGGCTGGCCCCCGGCGACCAGGTGATGGGCTTCTTCCCCGGCTCCTTCGGCCCGCGTTCGGTCGCCGACCAGCGGATGCTCGCGAAGATCCCCGACGGCTGGTCGTTCAGCGAAGCCGCGTCGGTGCCCATCGTCTTCCTCACCGCCTACTACGGCCTGGTCGATCTGGCCGGGCTGCGGGCGGGCGAGTCCGTGCTGGTGCACGCGGGCGCCGGCGGCGTCGGGATGGCCGCCATCCAGCTGGCCCGCCACCTCGGCGCCGAGGTCTACGCCACCGCCAGTCCCGGCAAGTGGGACGTCCTGCGCGCCTCCGGGCTCGACGACGCGCACCTGGCCTCCTCGCGCACGACCGGGTTCGCGGAGCTGTTCCGCGAGGCCAGTGGCGGCCGGGGCGTCGACGTCGTGCTCAACGCCCTGACCCATGAGTTCGTCGACGCCTCCTTCGCGCTGATGCCGCGCGGCGGGCGGTTCCTCGAGATGGGCAAGGCCGACGTGCGCGACGCGGGCGCCGTCGCCGCCACCCACCCGGGTGTCCGGTACCAGGCGTTCGACCTGGTCGAAGCCGGTCCGGACCGCATCCGGGAGCTGTTCACCGAGGTCCTCGCGCTGTTCGAGGCCGGTGCCCTGACGCCGCTGCCGGTGCGGACCTGGGACGTCCGGCGCGCGCCCGAGGCGTTCCGGTTCGTCAGCCAGGCCAAGCACGTCGGCAAGGTCGTGCTCACCATGCCGCCGTCCTTCGGCGACGGCACGGTGCTGATCACCGGCGGCACCGGCGCGCTGGGCGGCCTGGTCGCCCGGCGGCTGGTCACCGGGCACGGCGTCCGCGACCTGGTTCTGCTGAGCCGCCGCGGACCGGACGCTCCCGGCGCGGCCGAACTGGCCGCCGGGCTGCGGGACCTCGGCGCGGACGTCCGGGTCGTGGCCGCCGACGCCGCCGACCGCCGGGAGCTGGCCGCCGTGCTGGCCGGAATCCCGGCGCTGACCGGCGTGGTGCACGCGGCCGGTGTCCTCGACGACGGCGTCGTCGCGTCCTTGACGCCCGAGCGGCTGAACGCGGTGCTGCGGCCGAAGGTCGACGCGGCGCTGAACCTGCACGAACTCACCCGGGACCGGGGCCTTTCGGCGTTCGTCCTGTTCTCCTCGGCGGCGGCCACGCTGGGCAGCCCCGGCCAGGGCAACTACGCCGCGGCGAACGCGTTCCTCGACGCGCTCGCGCAGCACCGCGCGGCCCGGGGGCTCCCGGCCGGGTCGCTGGGGTGGGGGCCGTGGGCCACCGACGGCATGCTCCGCGAAGCCGACCTCGCGAAACTGGCGCGGTCCGCGTTCGTCCCGTTCACCGCCGACCGCGGCCTCGACCTGTTCGACGTCGCGGCGGCCCGGCCGGAACCGGCCCTGCTGCCGCTGCAGCTCGACCCGGCCGCGCTGAGCGCGCAGTCCGGGCTGCCGCCGCTGTTCGCGTCGCTGGTGCGGGCCCCGGCGCGCCGGACCGCTTCGGCGGCTGTGCCGGTCGACGGCCCCGCATTGGCCGAGCGGCTGGCGGGCGTGCCCGAGGCCGAGCGCGGCGAGTTCCTGCTCGACGTCGTGCGCGGGCACGTCGCCACGGTGCTGGGCCACGGCTCGGCCGCCGACGTCGAAGGCAGCCGCGGCTTCCTCGACCTGGGCTTCGACTCGCTCACCGCGGTCGAGCTGCGCAACCGGCTCACCGCCGAGAGCGGGCTGCGGCTGCCCGCCACGCTGATCTTCGACCACCCGTCGCCCGCCGACCTCGCCGCGCACCTGCTCGCCGGGCTCGCCCCCACCGCCGCCGACCCGGAAGCCGCAGTGCTTGAGGAACTGGACCGGCTGCTGGAACGCGCCGGGGACAGCCGCCGCGTCACCGCGCGGCTGGAGACCCTGCTCGCCCGCCGCCGGGGCGCGGCCGGGGACGAGGACACCGAACTCGACTCCGCGAGCGACGACGAGATCTTCGACCTGATCGACAACGAACTCGGACTGTCCTGAATGGACGGCACGCGACGGGATGGGGCCTGATGGACAACGACGCGAAGCTCCGGGAGTACCTGAAGAAGGTGACCGCGGACCTCCGGCGCGCCCGCAAGCGCGTCCAGGAGGTCGAGGACGCCGGGTCGGCTCCGGTCGCGATCGTCGGGATGGCCTGCCGGTTCCCCGGCGGCGTCCGCTCGCCCGAGGACCTGTGGCGGCTGGTCGATTCCGGGAGCGACGGGATGTCCGGGTTCCCCGCCGACCGCGGCTGGCCGGACGCGCACGACGCGGGCTTCGTCGCCGAAGGCGGCTTCGTGCACGACGCGGGCCAGTTCGACGCGGGCTTCTTCGGCATCTCGCCACGCGAAGCGCTGGCCATGGACCCCCAGCAACGGTTGCTGCTGGAGACGTCCTGGGAGGCTCTCGAACGCGCCGGGATCGTGCCGGAGACGTTGCGCGGCAGCCGTTCGGCGGTGTTCGTCGGCGCGGCGTCCCAAGGCTACGGGACCGGCGCGGGGGAGGAGGCCGAGGCGGTCGCCGGGCACCTGATGACCGGGACCGCCACCAGCGTCCTGTCCGGCCGGATCTCCTACACCCTCGGCCTGGAGGGGCCGTCGGTCACCGTCGACACGGCGTGTTCGTCGTCGCTGGTGGCGTTGCACCTGGCGGTGCAGTCGCTGCGGCGCGAGGAGTCCGACCTCGCGCTGGCCGGTGGCGCGGCGGTGATGGTCAACCCGGACATGTTCACCGAGATGAGCCGCCAGGGCGGGCTGTCCGGCAACGGCCGCTGCAAGGCGTTCGCCGACGGCGCCGACGGCACGGGCTGGGGCGAAGGTGCCGGCATGCTGCTGGTCGAGCGGCTGGCCGACGCGCAGCGCCTCGGCCACCCGGTGCTGGCGGTGATCCGCGGCTCGGCGGTGAACCAGGACGGCGCGAGCAGCGGCCTGTCCGCGCCGAACGGCCCGTCCCAGCAGCGCGTGATCCGGGATGCCCTCGCCGACGCCCGCCTGTCCACTGTGGACGTCGACCTGGTCGAAGCACACGGGACCGGCACGGCGTTGGGTGACCCGATCGAAGCGCAGGCCCTGCTGGCCACGTACGGGCAGGACCGGCCGGAGCCGCTGTGGCTGGGTTCGGTGAAGTCGAACATCGGGCACACGCAGGCCGCGGCGGGGGTCAGCGGTGTCATCAAGCTCGTCATGGCGCTGCGGAACCGGCGGATGCCGCCGACCCTGCACGCCGGGACGCCGTCGGCGAAGATCGACTGGACCGCCGGCGCGGTCGAACTGCTCCAAGAGGGCCGGGAGTGGACCGCCGAGCGGCCGCGGCGGGGTGCGGTGTCGTCGTTCGGCATCTCGGGCACCAACGCCCACGTCATCCTGGAGGAGGCCGCGCCCGTCGGTTCTTCCCCGGGTGGTTCGTCCGGCTTGGTGCCGTGGGTGCTGTCGGCCAAGTCGCCGGAGGCGTTGCGGTCACAGGCCGCTCGCCTGTCTCTTGTGGACTCTTCACCGGGCGACGTCGCGTTCTCGCTGGCGACGACCCGGTCGTCCTTTGCGCATCGGGCCGTCGTCGTCGGGACGGATCGGGAGCGCCTCCTCGCCGGGGTGCGCGCCCTGGCCGACGGAACGCCTGCGCCGCACGTCGTTTCGGGTGTCGCCGGGAGCGGCAAGGTCGCCATGGTCTTCCCCGGGCAGGGTGCCCAGTGGGCCGGGATGGCCGACGATCTCCTGGCCACCTCTCCGGTCTTTGCCGCGCGGTACACCGAGTGTTCCCGGGCGCTCGAGCCGTACACCGGCTTTTCGCTGCTCGATTCGGTCGAACTGGACCGCGTCGACGTCGTGCAGCCGGCGCTGTTCGCGATGATGGTGTCCCTGGCCGAGCTGTGGGCCGCTCACGGCGTGCGGCCGGACGCGGTGATCGGCCACTCCCAGGGCGAGATCGCCGCGGCGGTGGTGTCCGGTGCCCTGTCCCTCGAGGACGGTGCTCGCGTGGTCGCGCTGCGCAGCAAGGCCATTCTTGCCCTGTCGGGCGCGGGCGGGATGGTCTCGGTGGCCGCGTCGCGTGAGCAGACCGCGTCGCTCGTGGCGCCGTGGGGAGAGCGGATCGGCATCGCCGCGGTGAACGGCCCCTCCGCGACGGTCGTGTCCGGCGAGCCCGGTGCGCTCGACGAGTTCATGGCGGCCTGCGAGGTGCGCACGCGCCGGATTCCGGTGGACTACGCGTCGCACTCCGTCCAGGTGGAGCAGCTGCGCGACGAACTCCTCGAGGTGCTGGCCCCGATCACCCCGCGCGCGGCCCACGCCGGGTTCTTCTCGACCGTGACCGGCGAGTGGCTCGACGGCACGGCCCTCGACGCCGAATACTGGTACACCAACCTGCGCAGCACCGTCCGGCTGGACATTGCGGTCGAGCAGCTGAAGAGCGCGGGTTTCGGGACGTTCGTGGAGGTGTCGCCGCACCCCGTGCTGGTCCCGGCGATCGGGGACGACGTGACCACCCTCGGTTCGCTGCGTCGCGGCGACGGCGGCCTGGACCGCTTCGCGCTGTCGGTGGGCGAAGCGCACGTGAACGGCGTCAAGGTCGACTGGACACCGTACTTCGCCGATGCCGCGCGGGTCGATCTGCCCACGTACGCGTTCCAGCACCGGCACTACTGGCTCAAGCCCGGCACCCCGGCCGAGGTCGTCGCGGATCCGGGCTTCTGGGAGGCTGTCGAGAGCGGATCTCTCGCGGAAACGCTCGGCGTCGACCCCGACGTTCCGCTCAGCGAGGTATTGCCCGCCTTGAGCGACTGGCGCCGGACGGCTCGCGAAAAGTCCACTGTGGATTCCTGGCGCTACGACGTCCGCTGGCGTCCGGCCGCCGAGCCGATGGGCGCGCTGTCCGGACGCTGGCTGGCCGTGGCGGCGCCCGGACAAGAGACGTCCATTGTGGACACGCTCGACTGTGAGGTCTTGCTCGCGACCGGCGACCGCGAGAGCCTGGCCGCCCGGCTGCGCGAAGCCGGGCCGGTGACGGGCGTGGTGTCTCTGCTGGGCTTCGACGAAGGGCCGCACCCGGAGTTCCCCGAGCTGCCGTCCGGGGTGGCGGGGACGCTGGTGCTCGCCCAGGCCCTCGGCGACGCGGGAATCGACGCGCCCCTGTGGCTGCTGACGTCGGGCGCCGTCGACACGGACTCGCCTTCGCCCGCGCAGGCGCAGATCTGGGGCCTGGGCCGCGTGATCGGCTTGGAGTACCCGAACCGCTGGGGTGGCTTGATCGACCTTCCGGCCGCTCCCGACGTCCGTGCCGGGGAACGGCTCGCCGCCATCCTCGCGACCCCCGGCGACGAAGACCAGTTCGCCGTCCGCCCCTCCGGCGTCCTCGTCCGCCGCCTCGTCCGCGCGGCGCCGCCGCGCACCGTCCCCGGCACCTGGTCCCTGACCGGCACCGTCCTGGTCACCGGCGGCACCGGTGCCCTCGGCCCGCGGATCGCCCGCTGGCTCCGCGGCGTCGGCGCCGAGCACGTCATCCTCGCCAGCCGCCACGGCAGCCAAGCCGACCCCGAACCGGGCGTCACCTTCGCCACCTGCGACGTCACCGATCGCGCCCAGGTCGAAGCCCTCGCCGAAGCCCACGACATCCGCGCCGTCATCCACGCCGCCGCGCTGATCGAGCTCGCCTCGATCGACGCCACCGACGTCGCCGCCTTCGCCGCTGTCGCCAAAGCCAAGGTCCAAGGCGCCGAAGTCCTCGACGCCGTCTTCGACCGGGACCTCGACGCCTTCGTCCTCTTCTCCTCCATCGCCGGCGTCTGGGGCAGTGGCGACCACGCCGCCTATGCCGCGGCCAACGCCCACCTCGACGCCCTAGCCCAGCGTCGGCGCGCCCGCGGCCTGCGCGCCACGTCGCTCGCCTGGGGCGTCTGGAACGCCCCCAACCCCGCCAAAGCGAACCAGGACTTCGACGCGAGCCGCCTCCTTCGCCAGGGCCTGCCGTTCCTCGACCCCGACCTCGCCTTCGCGGGCCTCCGCCAGGTCCTCGCCGACGACGACACCTTCCTCGCCGTGGCCGACGTCGACTGGGCCCGGTTCGCGCCCGTCTTCACCGCCCTGCGACCGCGCCCGCTGCTCGACGAACTGCCCGAGGTGCGTCGGGCGCTGACCGTGGAAAAGCCGCAGGTCAAGACGGGGTGGCTGACCGGTGTCGCCCCGGCCGACCGCGCCCGGGCCGTGCTCGGCCTGGTCCGCGCCACCGCGGCCGCCGTGCTCGGACACGACAGCCCGGACGCCGTCGCCCCCGGCGTCGCCCTGCGGGAACTCGGCTTCGACTCGCTCACCGCCGTCGAACTGCGCAACCGCCTCGCCGCCGAAACCGGCCGGAGCCTGCCCGCCACCCTCGCCTTCGACCACCCGACCGCCGAGCGGATCACCGAATTCCTGCTCGGCGCCACCCGGAGCGAGACCGTCGTCGCGGTCGCCGACGACGAGCCGATCGCCATCGTCGCCATGAGCTGCCGCTACCCCGGCGGCGTCAAGAGCCCCGAGGACCTCTGGGACCTCATCACCACCGGCGGCGACGCGATCACCGGGTTCCCGGCCGACCGCGGCTGGGACGTCGACGCGCTCTACGACCCCGACCCGGACCACGACGGCACCAGCTACACCCGCCACGGCGGGTTCCTGCACGACGCCGGCGACTTCGACCCGGGCTTCTTCGGGATCTCACCCCGCGAAGCGCTGACCATGGACCCCCAGCAACGCCTGCTGCTGGAGACGTCGTGGGAAGCGATGGAACGCGCCGGCCTCGACCCGGAAAGCCTCCGCGGCAGCGCGACCGGCGTGTTCGTCGGCACCAACTACGCCGACTACGGCATCGGCCTCGCCCAGCCCGACAGCTCGGCCGGGCACCTGCTGACCGGCGGCGCGGCCAGCGTCGTCTCCGGCCGGATCTCCTACACCTTCGGGCTGACCGGCCCGGCCGTCACCGTCGACACGGCGTGCTCGTCGTCCCTGGTCGCGCTGCACCTGGCCTGCCAGTCGCTGCGCAACGGCGAGTGCACGATGGCCCTCGCGGGCGGGGTGGCGCTGATGTCGACCCCGGCGTCGTTCGTCGCGTTCAGCCGCCAGCGCGCGCTCGCCGCCGACGGCCGCTGCAAGGCGTTCTCCGACGACGCCGACGGCATGGGCATGGCCGAGGGCGCCGGCGTCCTGCTCGTCGAACGGCTCGCCGACGCGCAGCGGCACGGCCACGAGGTCCTGGCCGTGCTCCGCGGCTCGGCGGTCAACCAGGACGGCGCGTCCAACGGCCTGACCGCTCCGAACGGGCCCGCCCAGCAGCAGGTCATCCGCCAGGCCGTGGCCAACGCCCGGCTGACCTTCGCCGACGTCGACGCCGTCGAAGCCCACGGCACCGGCACCACCCTCGGCGACCCGATCGAGGCCCAGGCCCTGCTGGCCACCTACGGCCGCGACCGGGCGAACCCCCTGTGGCTCGGCTCGGTGAAGTCCAACATCGGGCACAGCCAGGCCGCTTCCGGCGTCGCCGGCGTCATCAAGATGGTGCTGTCCCTGCGCCACGGCGTCCTCCCGGGCACGCTGCACGCGGGCACACCGTCGTCCCATGTGGACTGGACGGCCGGGAACGTCCGGCTGCTGGACGAAACCCGCGACTGGCCGGAGACCGGCCGGCCACGCCGGGCCGCCGTGTCGTCGTTCGGGATGAGCGGGACCAACGCTCACGCGGTCCTCGAAGCCGCACCGGAGCCGGTCGCGACGGAGCCGTCCGGGCCCGTCGCGACCGGCCCGGTGCCCTGGGTCCTGTCCGCGAAAACGCCCGCTTCGCTGGCCGCGCAGGCCCGCCGGCTGCGGGCGCGGGTAGGGGCCGCACAGGGGGTCCGGGCCGCAGATGTGGGGTACTCCCTCGCGAAATCGCGGTCTACGTTCGAGCAACGGGCGGTGGTCGTGGCTCCCGACGGCCACGACCCGCTGGGCGCGCTCGCCCACGACCGGGCCGTCCCCGGCCTGGTCCGGGGCAGCGCCCGCCGCGGGGGCAAGGTCGCCTTCGTCTTTCCCGGGCAGGGCTCGCAGTGGGTGGGGATGGCTTTGGACCTGATGGACACGTCGCCGGCGTTCGCGGCCCGCATGCGGGCCTGCGAACGCGCGCTGGCGCCGTTCGCCGGCTGGTCGCTGCCCGACGTCCTCGGCGACGAAGCCATGCTCCAGCGCGTCGACGTCGTGCAGCCCGCGCTGTTCGCGGTCATGGTGTCGCTGGCCGAAGTGTGGCGCGCCCACGGGGTTTCCCCGGACGCCGTGATCGGCCATTCCCAGGGCGAGATCGCCGCCGCCGTGGTCTCCGGCGCGCTGTCCCTCGAGGACGGTGCCCGCGTGGTCGCGTTGCGCAGCAAGGCGATCCTGGCCCTGGCCGGACACGGCGGCATGGTGTCGGTCGCGGCGCCCCTGACCGCGGTCGAGCCACGGCTCACCGACGAACTGTCGGTCGCGGCCGTCAACGGCCCGGCCGCGGTGGTGGTCTCCGGCTCGCCTTCCGCCCTGGACGCGCTGATCGAGTCCTGTGAAGCCGACGGCATCCGCGCGAAGCGGGTCCCGGTGGACTACGCGTCGCATTCCGTCCAGGTCGAGGCGATCGAGGCCGAGTTGCGCGAGCTGCTCGTCCCGGTTTCGCCGCGGTCGGCGGAAATCGCTTTCTACTCCACGGTGACCGCCGAACCGATCGACACCGCCGGGCTCGACGGCCCGTACTGGTACACCAACCTGCGCAATCCGGTGCTGTTCGACGCGACCACCCGGCAGCTGGCCGCGGACGGCTACGACACGTTCATCGAATGCAGTCCGCACCCGGTGCTCACGATGAGTGTCGAGGACACTGTGGACGAAGCCGTCGTCACCGGCACGCTGCGCCGCGGCGACGGCAGGCTCGACCGGCTGTACACCTCGTTCGCCGAGGCCTGGGTGCACGGCGTCGACGTCGACTGGACGCCGGCGTTCGGCGAAGGCGCCCGGCTGATCCCGCTCCCGACGTACGCCTTCGACCACCAGCGGTACTGGCTGGACCCGGCTCCCGCGGCCCCGGCGGACGACGGGCTGTGGACGGCGCTCGAAGAAACCGACGACCTCGCCGGGGTCCTCGGGGTCGATCAGGGCGCGCTCGACGAAGTGCTGCCCGCCCTGACCCGGTGGCGCACCCAACGCTCCACAGTGGACTCCTGGTGCCTGAAGGTCGGCTGGGTGCCGGTCGCCGAGCCCGCCCTGCCGCTGCTGTCCGGTCGCTGGCTCGCCCTGGTACCCGCCGGACCCGGCCGGTCGGCGGTGCTCGACGCCCTCGCCTCGCGCGGCGCCGACGTCGTCACCGCGTCGCCGGAGGAGCTGCCGCCGGGGGAGTACGCCGGCGTCGTTTCCCTGCTGGGATCGGACGAAACCCCGCTGCCCGGGCACCCGCTGCTCGCGACCGGGGTCGCCGCGACGGCCGCGCTCGCCCCGGCACTGGCCGCCGCGGGGATCGACGCCCCGCTCTGGCTGCTCACCCGCGGCGCGGTGGCCACCGGGCCCGCCGACGCACCGGCGTCGAGCGTCCCGGCGCAGCTCTGGGGCGTCGGCCGCGTGATCGGCCTGGAATACCCCGGCCTCTGGGGCGGGCTGATCGACCTGCCGGCCACCTTCGACGAGCGGGCCGCGGACCGGCTGGCCGGGCTGCTCGCCGAGCCCGGCGGCGAGGACCAGCTCGCCCTCCGCGACCACGGCATCCTGGCCCGGCGGCTGCGCCCGGCGCGTCCCGCACCGGCGGGCGAGCCGTGGCGGCCGCGGGGCACCGTGCTGGTCACCGGCGGCACGGGGGCGCTCGGCGCGCACGTCGCCCGCTGGCTGGGCCGCTCCGGCGCCGACCACCTCGTGCTCACCAGCCGCCGGGGCGAAAACGCGCCCGGCGCGGCCGAACTGGCCGAGGAACTGCGCGGGTACGGCTGCGCGGTGACCATCGCCGCCTGCGACGTCGCCGAGCGCAAGGCCGTCGAAGCCCTGCTGGGTAGCCTCGGGCACCCGCCGGCGGCCGTCGTGCACGCGGCCGGGCTGCCGCAGTCGAGCACCCTCGCCGAGACCGGCCCGGACGAGTTCGAAGACGTCCTCGCGGCCAAGGTCGCGGGCGCCGCGCACCTGGACGCCCTGCTCGGCGACGACCTCGAAGCGTTCGTGCTGTTCTCCTCCAACTCCGGCGTCTGGGGGAGCGCGGGCCAGGGCGCCTACGCCGCCGCGAACGCCTACCTCGACGCCCTCGCCGAGCAGCGCCGCGCCCGCGGGGCGAAGGCGACGTCGGTGGCCTGGGGGCTGTGGGCCGGGGGCGGCATGGCTTCCGACGACGGCGAGCAGCAGCTGCGCCGCCGTGGTCTCCGGCCGATGGTGCCCGAGCGGGCGGTGGCCGCGCTGCAGGGCGCGCTCGACCGCGACGAGACCTTCCTGGCCGTGGCCGACGTCGACTGGGACCGGTTCGTCCCCGCCTTCACGGCGTCGCGGCGGCGTCCGCTGATCGAGGACCTGCCCGCGGTTCGCCGGGTGCTTGACCAGCTCGAAGTGGAGCAGGAACGGCACGACGAAGGCGCGGCCGGGTGGCGCGAGCGGCTGGCCGGGCTGCCGGAAGCCGAACGCGACCGGGCCGTGCTCGACCTGGTCCGCACCGAAGCCGCCGCCGTGCTCGGCCACCGCGGCGCCGATGCGATCGGCAGCACCCGGCCGTTCCGCGACCTCGGGTTCGACTCGGTGACCGCGGTCGAGGTGCGCAACCGGCTGCGCCAGGCCACCGGCCTCCGGCTGGCCGCCACCGCCGTCTTCGACCACCCGACGCCGATCGCGCTGGCCCGGTTCCTCGCGGCCGGGATCGCCCCCGGCGGCACACCCGCGGACTCGGCGTTCGGCGCGCTCGACCGGCTGGAGGCGTCGCTGACGGACCTCGCGCAGCCGGACGAGAACGTCCGGATGCGCGTCGAGATGCGGCTGAAGTCCCTGCTGAGCCAGTGGAGCGGCGACCGCGCGGCGCCGCGGCAGGCGCAGCTCGCGGACGCCTCGGCGGCCGAGGTGTTCGCGTTCATCGACAACGAGCTCGGGGTCTCCCCGCCGCCGGCGCACTGACGCCCTGACTTGGACGAACGGATGAGGTTGGCGATGGCAGAGCAGGACAAGCTCCTCGAGTACCTCAAGCGCGTGACCGCCGACCTGCACCAGACCAGGCAACGGCTGCAGGCGGCCGAGGCGGGGGAGCAGGAGCCGATCGCCATCGTCTCCCTCGCCTGCCGGTACCCGGGCGGTGTCGCCTCGCCGGAGGACCTGTGGGACCTGGTCGTGGGCGGCACCGACGCGATGTCGCCCTTCCCGGAGGACCGCGGCTGGGACGTCTCGCGCATGTACGGTCCCGAAGGCGCCCAGGCGCTCGAAGGCGGCTTCGTCCACGACGCGGCTTCGTTCGACCCCGGGCTGTTCGGCATCTCGCCGCGCGAAGCGCTGGCCATGGACCCGCAGCAGCGCCTGCTCCTGGAGACGTCCTGGGAGCTCCTCGAACGCGCCCGGCTCGACCCGTTTTCGCTGCGCGGCAGCCGGACCGGCGTGTTCATCGGCGCGAACGCGTCCGGCTACAGCAGCACGCTGCAGGCCGCGACCGGCTCCGAGGGCTACCTGCTGACCGGCGAGGCGCCCAGCGTCATGTCGGGGCGGCTGTCCTACACCTTCGGGCTGGAGGGGCCGTCGGTCACCGTGGACACGGCGTGCTCGTCGTCGCTGGTCGCGCTGCACTGGGCCTGTCAGGCGCTGCGGCAGGACGAATGCGGCCTCGCGCTGGCCGGCGGAGTCACGGTGATGGTGAGCCCGCTGGCGTTCGCGGAGTTCAGCCGCCAGCGCGGCCTCGCCTCGGACGGCCGCTGCAAGTCCTTCGCCGACGCGGCCGACGGCACCGGCTGGGGCGAGGGCGTCGGCATGGTGCTGCTGGAGAAGCTGTCCGACGCCCAGCGCAACGGGCACCGCATCCTCGGTGTGATCCGCGGTTCGGCGGTCAACTCCGACGGCGCGTCGAACGGCCTGACCGCCCCGAACGGCCCTTCTCAGCAACGCGTCATCCGTACTGCTTTGTCGAACGCCGGTCTGTCCACTTCGGACGTCGACGCGGTCGAGGCGCACGGCACCGGGACTGCTCTGGGTGACCCGATCGAGGCCCAGGCCCTGCTGGCGACGTACGGTCAGGATCGGCCCGCCGACCGGCCGTTGTGGCTGGGGGCGCTGAAGTCGAACATCGGGCACACGCAGTCGGCGTCCGGGATCGCGGGCGTCATCAAGATGGTGCTGGCGCTGCAGCACGAGGTGCTGCCGCGCACGCTGCACGTCGACGCCCCGTCGTCCGAAGTGGACTGGTCGGCGGGTGCGGTGTCGCTGCTGACCTCGGCCCGCCCGTGGCCGGCCGGCGACGTGCCGCGCCGGGCCGGGGTGTCGGCGTTCGGGGTGAGCGGGACGAACGTGCACGTGATCGTGGAGGAGGCGCCCCCGGAGGTCGTTGCCCCTCCGGCGCCTCTCACCGGTGAGCTCCTGCCCTGGGTGCTCTCCGGGGCGAGTGACGCGGCGCTGCGCGAGCAGGCCCAGCGGCTCCTGGACGCCGACCCGGACCCGCTCGACGGCGGTTATTCCCTGGCGGTGACCCGGGCCCGCCTGGCTCGGCGCGCGGTGGTGCTCGGTGCTGATCGTGCGTCGCTGCGGGAGGGTCTTGCGCACATCGAGGACGCGGTCGTCGGTACTGCCGATCCGGATGCGTTGCTGGCGGTGTTGTTCACCGGCCAGGGTGCGCAGCGGGTCGGGATGGGTTTGGAGCTTTACGAGCGGTTCCCAGTCTATGCTGCGGCTTTCGATGAGGTTCTTTCGCACTTCGATCCGTCGTTGCGGGCGGCTTTTGATGATCAGTCGCTGTTGGATCGGACGGAGTTCACCCAACCGGCGTTGTTCGCGCTCGAGGTGGCGCTGTTCCGGTTGGTGTCGTCCTTCGGTGTGCGCCCGGACTTTGTGGCTGGTCATTCGATCGGCGAGATCTCGGCCGCGCACGTGGCCGGTGTCCTCTCCCTGGAGGATGCCTGTCGCTTGGTTGCCGCTCGTGCGTCGTTGATGCAGGCGCTCCCGGCGGGTGGTGCGATGGTGTCGATCGCCGCCCCGGAGTCCGCGATCGTCTTGACCGAGGATGTCGCCATCGCGGCGGTGAACGGCCCTGAGTCGGTCGTGATCTCCGGCGAGGAGTCCGCGGTCCTCGCGATCGCCGCCCAGTTCCCCAAGACCAAGCGTCTCTCGGTGAGCCACGCGTTCCACTCGCCGTTGATGGACCCGATGCTCGCCGAGTTCCGCGCGATCGCCGAGGCCTTGACGTATCACCCGGCGCAGATACCGGTGCTCTCGAATGTGAGCGGTGCTCTCGCTTCGACGTTCACCGCCGAGTATTGGGTCCGCCACGTGCGAGAAGCCGTTCGCTTTGCCGACGGAGTGTTCACTTTGGAGGCTGCCGGTGTCGGCGTGTTCCTGGAGCTTGGCCCCGACGGCGTGCTCAGCGCGATGGTCGGCGGCACGGCGATCCCGGCGTTGCGGCGCGACCGCTCTGAAACGAGAGCACTGCTCTCGGCGTTGAGCACTGCTCACGTTAACGGCGTGGACGTGGACTGGACGCCGTTCTTTCCGGGCGGCCGCCGCATCGACCTGCCCACGTATGCTTTTCAGCGGGAGCGATTCTGGCCCCGCGGCGGCGTCGCCCCCGGTGACGCCGGTTCGCTCGGCTTGGGAGCGCTGGACCACCCGCTCCTGGGCGCGGCGGTAAGCCTGGCCGGGCACGACGGCGTCGTCTTCACCGGGCGGCTGTCGGTGGAGACGCAGCCGTGGCTCGCCGGGCACGCCCTGGGCGGGACGGTCCTGGTCCCGGGGACGGCGTTGCTGGAGCTGGCCGTCCGGGCGGGCGACCAGGTCGGCTGCGAGGTCGTCGACGAACTGACCCTCGAAGCGCCCCTGGTCCTGCCGGCACGAGGCGGGGTGGCGATCCAGGTCTTCGTCGGACCGCCGGACGGAACGGGCCGCCGCGAGCTGACGCTGTACTCCACCCCGGACGACGGCGCGGCGCCGGGCCAGGACACGTGGACCCGCCACGCCGGCGGCCTCCTCGCCACCGGCCCCCGACCGGCGGCCGAGCTGACGGAGTGGCCCCCGCCCGGGGCCGCTGACGTCTCGACGGAAGGCCTGTACGACCAGCTGGAAACCCTCGGCTTCACGTACGGCCCGGCATTCCACGGCCTGGGCCGGGTATGGCGCCGAGGCGACGAGACCTTCGCGGAGGTGGAGCTCCCAGAGGAGTTCCACCCGGACGCAACGGCCTTCGGCTTGCACCCGGCCCTCCTCGACGCGGCCCTGCACCCCCTGGGCCTCGCCGCCTCGGGAGCCCCCAGCCCCGGCGATTCCGCCGGCGCAACCCTGGTCGGCGGCAGCCCGGCTAGCCCCGGCGAGCCCACCGGCGCTATCGCGGTCGGCGGCAGTTCGGCCAACTCCGGCGAGCCCACCGGCGCAACCCCGGTCAGCGGCAACCCCGCCAACTCCGGCGGCATGCCGTTCTCCTGGAGCGGCGTCACCCTGCACGCCGCCGGCGCCACCGCCCTCCGCGTCCGGCTCGCCCCGGCCGGGGACAACGCCGTCTCCGTCACGGTCTGCGATCAGACCGGCGGCCCGGTCGCCGCGATCGAATCCCTGACCCTCCGCCCCATCACCGCCGCAACCCCCGTGCCGGACGGCTCGCTCTTCCGCCTCGACCGAACGCCCATCCCCGCCGGGCCGCCGACCAACGCCGTCTTCTTCGGCCGCAACGACTTCGGCCTGCCCACAGTGTCCGATTTGGACACCGACGCCGACCTCGTCTTCGCCCCCATTACCGCCGACGAGATCCGGCAAGCCACCCACGAAGCCCTCACCCTCGTCCAAACCTGGCTCGCCGAAGAACGGCCGGGCCGCCTCGTCCTCCTCACCCGCCACGCCGACACCGAGCCCGCGGCCGCCGCCGCGCGGGGGCTCGTCCGGTCCGCCCAGACCGAACACCCCGGCCGCTTCCAGCTGCTCGATCTCGACGGCTCCACCCCGCCCGACCTCGTCACCCTGCCCGAAGAACCGCAGGTCGACGTCCGCGACGGCGTCTTCACCGCCCCGCGGCTCGCCCGCGCCCACAGCGGCACCCTCACCATCCCCGGCGAGCCCTGGCGGCTCACCACCACCGGCGGCACCCTCGACGGCCTCGTCCTCCAACCGGAACCGGCACCGAACCTCGCCGCGGGCGAAGTCCGGGTCGCCGTGCGCGCCGCCGGGATCAACTTCCGGGACGTCCTCATCGCGCTCGGCATGTACCCCGATCCGGCCGCCGTGCTCGGGTCCGAAGCCGCCGGAGTGGTCACCGAAGTCGCGCCGGACGTCACCGGAATCGCCGTCGGGGACCGGGTTTTCGGCCTGTTCACCGGCGCGTTCGGCCCCCAGGCCGTGACCGATGCCCGGCTGCTCGTTCCCGTTCCGGACGGCTGGACCTTCGCCCAGGCCGCGTCCGTGCCCGTCGCCTTCGTCACCGCCTACTACGCCCTCTTCGACCTCGGGCGGCTCGAAGCCGGCCAGTCCGTGCTCGTCCACGCGGCCGCCGGCGGGGTCGGGATGGCCGCCGTCCAGCTCGCCCGGAGCGTGCACGCCGAAGTGTTCGCCACGGCCAGCCCGGCCAAACAGGACGCCGTCCGCGCTCTGGGCGTCACCCACCTCGCGTCGTCGCGGGACCTCGACTTCGCGGCGAAGTTCGCCAAAACCGACGTCGTCCTCAACTCGCTGACCGGCCCCTTCATCGACGCCTCGCTCGGCCTCCTCAAGCCCGGCGGCCGGTTCCTCGAAATGGGCAAGACGGACCTGCGCGACCTCGCGGACGTCACCTACCTCCCGTTCGACCTCGGCGATCCCGGTCCGGACCGCATCCAGGAGATCCTCCGCACCCTGCTGACGCTGTTCGCCGAAGGCAAGCTGCACCCGTTGCCCACCAAGGCCTGGGACGTCGTCCGTGCGCCCGACGCCTTCCGCTTCATCAGCCAGGCCAAGCACGTCGGCAAGAACGTCCTCACCGTTCCCGCCGCGCCGGATCCCGGCGGCACCGTCCTCGTCACCGGCGGCACCGGCACCCTCGGCGGCCTCCTGGCCCGCCACCTCGTCGCCACCCACGGCGTCAAGAACCTCCTGCTGGTCAGCCGCCGCGGCCCGGACGCCCCGGGCGCGGCGGAACTGGTCGCCGAACTGACGGCCGGCGGCGCCGATGTGCGCATAGAGCGCTGTGACGTCGCCGACCGGGCCGAGCTCGAAGCGCTGCTCGGCCCGGTGCACCTGACCGGCGTCGTCCACACCGCGGGCGTGCTCGACGACGGCGTCGTCGAGTCGCTCACCCCCGAGCGGATCGACGCCGTCCTCGGCCCGAAGGTCGACGCCGCGCTGAACCTGCACGAACTGACCCGCGACCGTGACCTGGCCTGGTTCGCGCTGTACTCATCGCTCGCCGGGGTGGCCGGGGCCGCCGGCCAGGCCAACTACGCCGCCGCCAACGCCGCTCTCGACGCCCTCGCCGCCCGCCGCCGCGCCGAAGGCCTGCCCGGCGTCTCCCTCGCCTGGGGCCAGTGGGCCGAAGCGAGCGGCATGACCGCCGCCCTCGACGACGAGGACCTGTCGCGGATCGCGCGGTCCGGCATCGGTGCCCTCGGCACCGCGGAGGCCCTGGCGCTGTTCGACGCGGCCCAGGTCGCCGGCGCCGCGTGCGTCGTCCCGGTCCGCGTCGACCTCGCCGCGCTGCGCGCCCAAGCCGAGCACCTGCCGGCTCTGTGGCACGGCCTGGTCCGGGTGCGGACCCGCCGTGCGGCCGGGCTGCCGTCCGGCACCGAGGGGCTCGCCGCGAAACTGGCCGGGCTCAGCGCCGACGACGTCCGCCGGTTCCTGCTCGACCTCGTCCGCACGCACGTCGCGGCGGTCCTCGGCCACGACGGCGCCGACGCCGTCGAGCCCGCCAAGGCGTTCAAGGACCTGGGTTTCGATTCCCTGACCGCCGTCGAGCTGCGCAACCGCCTCACCGCGGTGACCGGCCTGCGCCTGCCGGCCACGGTCATCTTCGACCACCCCAACCCGCAGGCCCTCGCCGCGCTGCTGCAGGCGGAGCTGGCCGGCGACGCCGGACCGGCGACGACGACGGCGATCACGACGGTCACCGACGGCGACCCGATCGCCATCGTCGCGATGAGCTGCCGCTACCCGGGCGAAGTGACGTCGCCGGAAGACCTGTGGCGCCTGGTCGAAACCGGCCGGGACGCCCTCACCGCGCTGCCCGCCGACCGCGGCTGGGACCTCGCGGCCCTGGGCGCCGCCGAGGGCGGGTTCGTCCACGACGCCGGCGGCTTCGACGCCGAGTTCTTCGGCATCTCCCCGCACGAAGCCCTCGCGATGGACCCGCAACAGCGGCTGCTGCTGGAGATCTCGTGGGAGGCACTGGAACGCGCCGGGATCGACCCGCGGTCGCTGCGGGGCAGCAGCACCGGCGTCTTCGTCGGCGCCGCGCACCAGGCGTACGGTAGCGGCGTCGCCGAGGTCGCGGCCGGCGTCGAAGGGCACCTGCTGACCGGCAACGCGACCAGCGTCGTTTCCGGCCGAGTCTCCTACACGTTCGGTTTCGAAGGGCCCGCCGTCTCGATCGACACGGCCTGCTCGTCGTCGCTGGTCGCCCTGCACTGGGCGGTCCAGGCCCTGCGGCGCGGCGAGTGCGATCTCGCCCTGGCCGGCGGGGTCGCGGTGATGGCGCAGCCGGGCATGTTCGTGGAGTTCGACCGGCAGGGCGGCCTCGCCTCCGACGGCCGGTGCAAGGCCTTCGCGGAGGCCGCGGACGGCACCGGCTGGGGCGAAGGCGCCGGCCTGGTGCTGCTGGAGCGCCTGTCCGACGCCCGGCGGCACGGCCACGAAGTCCTGGCGCTCGTCCGCGGGTCGGCGGTGAATTCCGACGGCGCGTCGAACGGCCTGACCGCGCCGAACGGCCCGTCCCAGCAGCGGGTCATCCGCGCCGCGCTGGCGGGAGCCGGTCTGTCCACTTCGGACGTCGACGCGGTCGAAGCCCATGGGACGGGCACTTCGCTGGGCGACCCGATCGAGGCCCAGGCGCTCCTGGCGACGTACGGGCAGGACCGGTCGACGCCGCTGTGGCTCGGCTCGCTCAAGTCCAACATCGGCCACACCCAGGCCGCGGCGGGCATCGCCGGGGTGATCAAGGTCGTGATGGCGCTGCGGCACGGCGTCCTGCCCCGCACGCTGCACGTCGACGCGCCCTCGTCCCGCGTCGACTGGGAATCCGGCGCGATCGAGCTGCTCACCGACGCGCGCCGCTGGCCCGAAACCGGCCGTCCGCGCCGGGCCGGCGTGTCGTCGTTCGGCATCTCGGGGACCAACGCGCACACGATCATCGAGCAGGCCCCGGCCGCTGCGCCTGCGATGGAGCGCCCTGAAGTCCCCGGTCTGGTGCCGTGGCTGCTGTCCGCGCGTGACGCCGACGCGCTCGCCGCCCAGGCCGGCCGCCTTCGTGCGCACGTCGAGGCCAACCCGTCGCTGTCGCCGGTCGACGTCGGGTTCTCGCTGGTAAAGGGGCGGGCGGCGCTCGAGCACCGTGCTGTCGTGTTCGGCGAAGACCGTGAGGAGCTCCTGGCGGCGCTGGAGAACCCGCCGGTGACCGGAGTCGCGCGGCCGGACCGGCGGCTGGCGGTGTTGTTCACCGGCCAGGGGGCGCAGCGGGCCGGGATGGGCCTGGAGCTCTATGAGCGGTTCCCGGTCTATGCCGCGGCTTTCGATGAAGTCCTTTCGCACTTCGATCCGTCGTTGCGGGCGGCGTTCGGCGATCAGTCTCTGTTGGATCGGACGGAGTTCACCCAACCGGCGTTGTTCGCTGTCGAGGTGGCGCTGTTCCGGCTTTTCTCATCTTTCGGTGTGCGCCCGGACTTCGTGGCTGGCCACTCGATCGGCGAAATCTCGGCCGCGCACGTCGCCGGTGTCCTCTCCCTCGAAGACGCCTGCCGCCTGGTCGCCGCCCGCGCGTCGCTGATGCAGGCGCTCCCGGCGGGTGGTGCGATGGTGTCGATCGCCGCTCCCGAGTCCGCGATCACCTTGACCGAGGGCGTCGCCATCGCGGCGGTGAACGGTCCCGAGTCGGTCGTGATCTCCGGCGAGGAGTCCGCGGTCCTCGCGATCGCCGCCCAGTTCCCCAAGACCAAGCGCCTCCCGGTGAGCCACGCGTTCCACTCGCCGCTGATGGACCCGATGCTCGCCGACTTCCGCGCGATCGCCGAGCAGCTCCAGTACCACCCAGCCCAGATACCGGTGCTCTCGAATGTGAGCGGTGCTCTCGCTTCGACGTTCACGGCCGACTACTGGGTGCGGCACGTGCGCGAGACGGTCCGCTTCGCCGACGGCATGGCCACCCTCCAGGGCGCCGGCGCCGACGTGTTCCTCGAGCTAGGCCCCGACGGCGTCCTCAGCGCCATGGTCGGCGGCACGGCGATCCCGGCGTTGCGGCGAGACCGCTCTGAAACGAGAGCACTGCTCTCGGCGTTGAGCACTGCTCACGTCAACGGCGTGGACGTGGACTGGACACCGTTCTTCCCGGACGGCCGCCGCATCGACCTGCCCACGTACGCCTTCCGGCACCGCAACTACTGGCTCGCCCCAGAGCCCGGCACGGCGGCACCCGGGGGCGACTCCGGCTTCTGGGAAGTGCTCCGCAGCGGCAAGCTGGCGGCCGAACTGGACCTGGAAGCGGACGTCGCCGAGGCGGTCACCCCGGCACTGGCGGCGTGGTACCGGCGCCGCCACCAGGAGTCGACGGTGGATTCCTGGCGCTACGGCATCGCCTGGCGCCCGGTCACACCGGACGCCGCCGCGCTGACCGGGCACTGGCTGTTGATCGTGCCGGAAGAGGGCGAGTCCGGTGTCGTGGCCGGCGTCGCACAGACGATCCTCGAGCGCGGCGCCCGCCTCACCCCGGTCCGCGTCGACCCCCGGCTGCCACGCGCGGAGTTCACCGAACGCCTCCGCGAAGCCATCGGCGAATCCCAAGTGGACGGTGTACTTTCCCTGCTGGCGTTGGCTGACGGAGGCCGCGGAGTCGCAGCGGGCACGGCGACCCTCCTCCAGTCGCTGGGCGATCTCGGAACAAGCGGACGCGTGTGGTGCCTGACCCGCGGAGCGGTCGCGGCGACCCGGGCCGACGGCGTCGAGGCACCGGTCCAGGCCCAGGTCTGGGGCTTGGGCCGAACGGCGGCAATGGAGCACCCCCAGCGCTGGGGCGGCTTGATAGACCTACCGGCCACCCTGGACGACCGAGCCCGAACCCGCCTGGCCGCAATGCTCACCGGCACGGAAGACGAGGTCGCCCTCCGCCCCTCGGGCATCTTCGCCCGCCGCCTGGAACGCCGCCCCGCAACCCCCGGCCCGGCTCGCCACCCCCGGGTCCCCATGCCGGCCACCGACGCCCAGGGGGAAGACCGCCGCTCCGTCGCCGCCGGCCTGGGCTGGCAGCCGCGGGGCACCGTGCTGGTCACCGGTGGCACGGGCGCCCTCGGTGCCCAAGTTGCCCGGCGGCTGGCCACCGCCGGCGCCGAACGCCTGATCCTGCTCAGCCGCCGGGGGCCCGCAGCGCCGGGAGCGGCGAACCTCGAACGCGAACTCACCGCCCTCGGCTGCGGTGTCTCGATCGTCGCCTGTGATGCTGCCGATCGGGATGCCCTGGCCGCCGTTCTCCCCGACGATCTCCGGGCCGTCGTGCACGCCGCCGGTGTTCTCGACGACGGTGTCATCGATGCCCTCACGCCCGAGCGCTTCGATGCCGTCCTGCGGGCGAAGGTGACCGCCGCCGAAAACCTGTCCGCGCTCACCGGTGAGCTCGATGCCTTCGTCCTCTTCTCCTCGATGGCCGGCGCGTTCGGCGCCGCGGGGCAGGGGAGCTACGCCGCCGCCAATGCGCACCTCGATGCGCTCGCCCAGCAGCGGCAGGCCGCCGGGCTGCCCGCCGTCTCGATCGCCTGGGGTCCGTGGGCCGGCGAGGGGATGGCCGCGGGCGACGCCGAAGCGCAACGGCGGCTGCGTGCCGCCGGGGTCGGCGCCTTGGAACCCGGCCTCGCTCTCGACGCCCTCATGAGGGAAGCCGCAAGCAGCGACCCGCTGGCCGTGGTGGCCGATCTCGACTGGGACGTCTATCTCCCGAAGCTGCGAGCTGTCCGGCCGCGGCCGCTGTTCGGTGAGCCCGTCGAGAGCCCGAAAGCCGAGTCCGCGGGACTCCTCAGTGGACTGTCCGAAACAGACGCCGAGCGCAAGCTTCTCGACTTGACCTGCACGCACGTCGCGGCCGTGCTCGGCTATCCCGATGCCGCCGCCGTCGATGGCGACCGTGCCTTCTCCGACAGCGGGTTCACCTCCCTGACCGCGGTCGAACTGCGCAACCGCCTCGGCGCCGCCACCGGGCTGAACCTGCCCGCGACGTGCGTGTTCGACCACCCGACACCCGCCGCGCTGGCCCGGCACCTGCACCGCGAACTGCTCGGCCGCCGGCCGGAACCGGCCGGATCGGGGACGGCGCCGGTGCGAGCCGACGAGCCGATCGCGCTCGTCGCCATGGGCTGCCGGTTCCCCGGCTCGGTCGCCACGCCGGAAGACCTCTGGCGCCTCGTCGCCGACGGCGTCGACGCGATGACCGGCCTCCCCGACGACCGCGGCTGGGACCTCGGCGCCCTCTACGACCCCGACCCGGGCAAGAGCGGCCACAGCTACGTCCGCGAGGGCGGATTCCTCGACGCCGCAGCGGAGTTCGACGCCGCTTTCTTCGGGATCTCGCCACGCGAAGCCCTCGCCATGGACCCCCAGCAGCGCCTGCTGCTGGAGATCACCTGGGAGGTCTTCGAACGCGCCGGGATCGACCCGCACACCCTGCGCGGCAGCCGCACCGGCGTGTTCGCCGGCACCAACGGCCAGGACTACGCGGGCCTGCTCGGCGCGGCGGGCGAGGAGGTCGGCGGCTTCATCGGCACCGGCAACGCCGCCGCCGTCGTGTCCGGCCGGCTGGCCTACGCCTTCGGCCTCGAAGGCCCGGCGCTGACCGTCGACACGGCGTGCTCGTCGTCCCTCGTCGCGATCCACCTCGCCGCGCAGGCGCTGCGCCGGGGCGAGTGCGATCTCGCGCTCGCCGGCGGGGCGACCGTGATGTCCACCCCGGCGACCTTCGTCGAGTTCAGCCGGCAGCGCGGCCTGGCCTCGGACGGCCGCTGCAAGGCGTTCGCCGACGCGGCCGACGGCACCGGCTGGGGCGAGGGCGCGGGGCTCGTGCTCCTGGAGCGGCTGTCGGACGCCCGCCGCAACGGTCACCGGGTCCTCGCGCTCGTCCGCGGCTCGGCCGTGAACTCCGACGGCGCCTCCAACGGCCTGACCGCGCCGAACGGTCCGTCCCAGCAGCGGGTCATCCGCGCCGCGCTGGCCGACGCCAGTCTGTCCACTTCGGACGTCGACGCGGTCGAGGCGCACGGCACGGGCACCAAACTGGGCGACCCGATCGAGGCTCAGGCCCTGCTCGCCACCTACGGTCAGGACCGCGAAATACCGCTGTGGCTGGGCTCGGTGAAGTCCAACATCGGCCACACCCAGGCCGCCGCGGGCATCGCCGGGGTCATCAAGATGGTCCTGGCCATGCAGCACGGCGTCCTCCCGCGGACCCTGCACATCGACGCTCCTTCGTCCCAAGTGGACTGGTCGGCCACCCACTCGCGCGGCTCGGTGAGCAGCTCCACCGCGCCCGCCGACCAG
>NZ_JBSGJD010000152.1:0-23894 GCF_053605405.1 Amycolatopsis sp. NPDC003861 | reverse complement strand
ACCATGAACACGCTCGCACCCGACCGGCGGGCCAGCCGCCGCGCGCCGAGGCACGCGCGGTTGCAGAGCTCCGGGCCACCTGCACCCGCAGCGCACCGAGCCCGCGCGCCATGAGCGCACCAAGCCAACCTCCCAGAGGTTCCCGGCAACGCTCGCCGCCCGGCGCACCGCCGCCGCTCACCCGCAGGCGTCAGCGAGACCCGGCAAACGCCGAACCGTCGCCCGCCCGCAGGCGTCAGCGAGACCCAGCACCCGCCGTGCAGACCGCCGCCGGCTCGCGGGCGTCAACTCGACCCACCAATCGGACCTCCGCCGTCAGCCTTCTCCGGCTCCTCCCAGACTCAGCTCCAGCCGTTCACCGCCTTCCGCCCGAGGAACGCCGCCAGCCGATCGGCCGCCGTCGCGTCCGGAGGCGCCTGAACCTCCGGCCCGAACGGCCCGCCCGGCTGCCGAGGCGCCGCTCCGAACCGCGACCGCCACTGCTCCAGCGCCCGCGATGCCAGGTCGGGCGCCAAGTCCGTCGGCCAGCCCGTCGCGTCCGCGATGTCCCAGCCGTGGGCCAGGTACTCGTTCACCCGCATGTGCACCAAAAACTCCCCCGGCACCTCACCGAGCGGCGTGGTCACCTGCCGGGAAAACAGCCCGGGCTCGGCCAGCACAGCCCGCGCCGAAGCCACCGAATCCGCGAAAGCAGAACCCGGCGAAGCACCCAGGTAATCGCCGTCCGGTACCGGTGGGCCCGTGCCGGCCCAGAACGCCACTTTCGCGTTGCCGTGCGCCAAGTGGTTCACCACCGCGCGCACGTCCCACTCCGCGCACGCCGTCGGGAGCGCCCACTGGTCGGCACGGACCGCGGTGACCAGGGCGGTCACCGTCGAAGCTGCGAGGTCGAACTCGTCGAGAACGGTCATGGCCACAGTGTGCCGACCACCACCGACAAAAACTCAGGACAGCAGCGCCACGCACTCCACGTGGTGGGTCATCGGGAACGCGTCGAACGCCCGCAGGTCCGTCAGCGAGTACCCGTGGCCCGCGAAGGTCGCCACATCGCGCGCCAGCGCCGCCGGGTCGCAGGCCACGTACACGATCCGGTCCGGGGCGCCCGCCACGATCGACTCCACGACCGCCTTGCCCGCTCCCTTGCGCGGCGGGTCCAGCACCACGACGTCGACCGGCTTGGCCGCCGACGCCAGCACGTGCTCCACGCGCCCGGCGCGCCACGAAACCTGCGGCAGGTCCGCGAGGTTGCGCTCGCCGTCGGCCACCGCGCGCCGGCCGGACTCGACCGCCAGCACCCGGCCCGCCGCACCGACCTGCGAGGCCAGCACCGACGCGAACAGCCCGACCCCCGCGTAGAGGTCCCAGGCCGTGCCGCCGGACGGCGCCTCCGCCCACTCCCCCACCACCGCGGCCAGCGTCGACGCCGCCGCCGGGTGGACCTGCCAGAAACCGTGCGCGTCGAGGCGCCAGTCGCGGCCCGCCGCGTGCTGGACCGCGACGCCGCCGGTCAGCTGCCGCGCCCGCACCTTCCCGCGGACCGTCGACAGCTCCCGCACGTGCAGATCGCCGTCGCCGTCGGTCGTGACCTCCAGCTCGCTGCCGGGCCGCCAGCGCCGCGCCAGGACGTCGTCGAGCTCGCCGGGGACCGCGATCGGGCAGTCGTCCAGGGCCACCACCCGGTGGCTGTGGTGGGCGCGCAGCCCGGCCCGCCCGTCGCGACCGGCGACCAGGCGGACGCGGCTGCGCCAGTCCAGCGGCCCGCCGTCGAGGGCCTCCACGACGACGTCGCGCTCGATTCCGGCCAGCCGCCGCAGCTGTTCCGCCACCACCGAAGCCTTGAGCGAGCGCTGGTGGTCCGGCGCAGCGTGCTGCCAGTCGCACCCGCCGCAGCCGCCCGGCACGGCCAGCGGGCACGGCGGCGGCACCCGGTGCGGTGACGCGACGAGCACCTCGATCGCGTCACCGCGGCAGAACGAACCGCCGTTGTCCTCGGTGATCTCGACGCGGACCCGTTCGCCCGGCAGCGCGTGCCGGACGAACACGACCCGCCCGTCCGCGCGGGCGACGCAGTGGCCGCCGTGCGCGACCGCGCCGACCTCGACCTCGAGGACGCGGCCCAGCCAGCTCGTCATTCGGCAGGCTCCTTGGGCTTCGGCGCCGCGACCGGCTTCCCGTTGGGCGAGAACCCGCGGCGGACGTCGCCCGCGGCCGGCCGTTCGTTGCGGACCCGCGCGGCCGCCTTGGCCGACGACTCCAGCTGCCACGGCACGCTCGCCACGATCACCCCGGACTGGAACAGCAACCGGCCCTTGAGCCGTAGCGCGCTCTGGTTGTGCAGCACCTGCTCCCACCAGTGCCCGACCACGTACTCCGGGATGAACACGGTGACCACGTTGCGCGGGTTGTCACCGCGCACGCGCTTCACGTAATCGAGGACGGGCTTCGTGATCTCGCGGTAGGGCGATTCGACGACCTTCAGCGGCACCTTGAAGTTGTGCGCGTCCCACTCGGCGGTGAGCTTGCGGGTGTCGGCATCGTCCACATTGACCGTCACGGCTTCGAGGACGTCCGGGCGCATCGCCTTGGCGTAGGCCAGCGCGCGCAGCGTCGGCCGGTGCAGTTTGGACACCAGGACGATCGCGTGGTTGCGCGACGGCAGCACGGTCGGGGTGTCGCCGAGTTCCTTCAGCTCGTCGGCGACGCGGTCGTAGTGCCGCCGGATCGCCGTCATCAGCGCGAAGATGGCCACCATCGCGGCGATCGCGATCCAGGCGCCGAGCAGGAACTTGGTGATCAGCACGATCACCAGGACGGTCGCGGTCATGGTCAGGCCGATGGCGTTGACGGTCTGCGAGCGCCGCATCCGCCGCCGCACGCCCGGGTCGGTTTCCCTGGCCAGCAACCGGTTCCAGTGCCGGATCATGCCCGCCTGGCTGACCGTGAACGAGACGAACACACCCACGATGTAGAGCTGGATGAGCCGGGTCACCTCGGCGTCGAACGCAATGATCAGCACCAGCGCGAAGGCGGCCAGGAACAGGATGCCGTTGGAGAACGCCAGCCGGTCGCCGCGGGTGTGCAGCTGGCGCGGCAGGTAGCGGTCCTGCGCCAGGATCGAGCCCAGCACCGGGAAGCCGTTGAACGCGGTGTTCGCGGCCAGCAGCAGGATGATGCCGGTGGAGAAGGAGATGTAGTAGAACGCCGGCGGGAAGTCGGCGAACACCGCGTGCGCGATCTGCGCCACGATCGTCTTCTGCTCGTAGCCCGCGGGCGCGCCTTCGAGCTGCCGCGCCGGGTCTTCGGCGAACTTGACGTCGGTGATCGTGGCCAGCGTGATGATGCCGACCAGCATGGTGACCGCGAGCAGGCCCATCATCAGCAGCGTGGTGGCCGCGTTCTTCGACTTCGGCTTCTGGAACGCCGGGACGCCGTTGCTGATCGCCTCGACCCCGGTCAGCGCCGCCGCGCCGGAGGAGAACGCCCGCAGCACCAGGAACGCGTACCCGACACCCGCGAAGGTGCCTTCGGCGGTCAGCGTGAACCCGGCGCTCTCGGCCTTCATCTCGGTGCCGGTGGCGGCCTGCACCAGACCCCAGGCGACCATGGCGAGAATGCCGATGATGAACCCGTATGTCGGGATTGCGAAGGCCTTGCCCGACTCGCGGATGCCGCGCAGGTTCAGCGACGTCAGCACGACCACGATGACGATCGACGCGAGCACCTTGTGCTGCGCGACCCACGGGACGGCCGAGCCGATGTTGGCCACACCGGACGAAGTGGACACCGCGACCGTCAGCACGTAGTCGACGAGCAGGGCGCTGGCCACGGTGAGACCGAACTTGCCGCCCAGGTTCGTGTTGGCGACCTCGTAGTCGCCGCCGCCGCTCGGGTAGGCGTGCACGTTCTGCCGGTACGAGGCGACGACGACCAGCATGACCAGGGCGACCATGACGCCGATCCACGGCGCGAGCGCGTACGCGGACAGCCCGGCGACGCTCAGCGTCAGGAAGATCTCTTCCGGCGCGTAGGCGACGCTCGAGAGCGCGTCCGACGCGAAGATCGGCAGCGCGATGCGCTTGGGCAGCAGCGTGTGGGACAGCCGGTCGCTGCGGAACGGACGTCCGAGGACCAGGCGTTTCAGCACGGTCGGGAACTTCGACACCACGGAAGCGTAACGGGCGAGGGGCACGGTAGGTTCGGCGCTGGTAGATAGGGGTAGGTACGGACGGGTAACCGCCGAGGAGGAGGCAGGGCGTGCACGTGGTGATCATGGGATGCGGCCGGGTCGGCGCGTCCCTGGCCGCTGCGCTGGAGCGGCTCGGCCACGAGGTGGCCGTCATCGACAAGAACCAGCAGGCGTTCCGCCGGCTCGGCAGCGACTTCCACGGCCAGCAGGTCGTCGGCGTCGGGTTCGACCGCCGGGTGCTGATCGAAGCCGGCATCGAGCGGGCCGGCGCGTTCGCGGCGGTGTCCAGCGGCGACAACTCGAACATCATTTCGGCGCGCGTCGCCCGGGAGAACTTCGGCATCGAGCACGTCGTCGCGCGCATCTACGACCACAAGCGCGCGGCCGTGTACGAGCGGCTGGGCATCCCGACGGTGGCGACCGTGCCGTGGACGACCGACCGGTTCCTGCGCACGCTGCTGCCGGACGGCGTCGCGTCGGCGTGGCGGGACCCGTCGGGCAACGTCGCGCTGCTGCAGCTGCCGCTGCACGAGGGCTGGGTCGGGCACTCGGTGAAGTCCCTGCAGGAGGCGACCGGCGCGCGGGTGGCGTTCATCATGCGCTTCGGTACGGGGGTGCTCCCCGACACGAAGACGGTGCTGCAGGCCGACGACGTCGTGTGGGTGGCCGCGCGGTCCGGCACGGTCACCGACGTGACCAGTGTGGCCCACCGCGAACCGGAGGACGAGGCATGAGGGTCGCGATTGCGGGCGCGGGGGCGGTCGGCCGTTCCATCGCCGCCGAGCTGATCGACGGCAGGCACCAGGTGATGCTCATCGAGCGCGAAGCCGACCAGTTCGAGCCGCACGCGGTCGAGCAGGCCGACTGGGTGCTGGGGGACGCGTGCGAGGTCTCGATCCTGGAGGAGTCCGGGATCGAGCAGTGCGACGTGGTGATCGCGGCAACGGGCGACGACAAGGCGAACCTGGTGGTCTCGCTGCTGGCGAAGACGGAGTTCGCGGTCCGGCGGGTCGTGGCCCGGGTGAACAACCCGGCCAACGAGTGGCTGTTCACCGACGCCTGGGGCGTCGACGTGGCGGTCTCGACCCCGCGCATGCTGGCGGCGATGGTCGAGGAGGCGGTCAGCGTCGGCGACCTCGTGCGGCTGATGACGTTCCGGCAGAGCAACGCGAACCTGGTCGAGCTGACGTTGCCGGCGGAGACACCGCTGGCCGGGAAGCCGGTGAGCGAGCTGACGCTGCCGCGCGACGCGGCACTGGTGACGATCCTGCGGGGCGACCGGGTGATCGTGCCGCAGCCGGAGGATCCGCTGGAGCCGGGCGACGAGCTGCTTTTCGTGGCGACCGCGGATGTGGAGCCGGAGATCCGGACGGCGCTGGGTTACTGAGGACTGCTGCGGAAGGCCCCCGGCTCGCGCGCCGGGGGCCTTCGCGTGGGGTTTGGGCCGGTGGCGGGTGACCGGAAATGTCGGTGGCTGCCGGTAGTGTGGAAACCGGGGGCGCCCCTACGCGCGCGGGTTGCCGGCTTCGGGCCTCTCGGTGGCTCTTGCCGCACGGCTCGGCATGATCCGGCCCGGCCGGTTGGGTGCTCGGAGGCGGTGCGTTGGAGCGGGCCCGGCGGACATCGCCGGACCCCACGTCGCCTGATCCCGGCGCGGGTCCTCGTGCTCCGGACCTCGCGCACCTCGCGTGATTCGGAGCGGATTTCGCGTGAACCGGAGACGGGACTCGCTAACTCGCGTGACTCGATGCGGACCTCGCGTGCTTGACCCCGGATCTCACGTGCTCGGCCCCGGATCTCGCGTGATTGACCTCGGAACTCGCGTGCTCGGCCCCGGATCTCACGTGCTTGAACCCGGATCTCACGTGCCGGAAGAGGCTTCTCGCGTGATCAGAGCGGCATCACGCGTCATCGAGAGGGCATCACGCGTGATCGGGCGGTCGACACGGCGAAACTGTCGGTGCCTGCCGGTAACGTAAAAACCGGGGGGTCCCCCTCGCGCGCGGGTTGTGGCGCTTCGCAGCGCGGTGGCCGGCTAAAGGCCTACGGGGGTTGTCAGGCTTCGGGGGCTTGGGCGTACTTTTCGCGCAGCCGGGCTTCGACCTCGGCGTCGGTCTCCGGGGCCGGTTCGGACTCCGCCATCGCCTTCAGACGCTTGTCCGAGCGGCGGACCGCCCACACCACCACCAGCAGGCCCAGCGCGTACAGCGGGTAGCCCATCGCGATCTTCGCGAAGGCCAGCCAGCCTGTGTAGTCCTCCTGGTAGAGCCACCGCTGCACCACGAACCGGGCCGCGAAGATCGCCGCCATCGCCAAGGTCGCGATGTCGTAGCCGTAGCGGGACGGCTTGTCCTTGCGCCACGCCTGGCCCGTGCCGTTGAGCATGTTCCAGACCACGCCCGCGATCGGCCAGCGGACCACCACCGACAGCACGAAGATGCCGCAGTAGATCAAGCTCGCGTAGATCCCGAACAGGAAGAACCCCTTCGCCGACCCCGTGCGGTAGGCGATGAACGCCGCGATCGCGACGCCGAAGAAACCGGAGATCGCCGGCTGCAGGGGCTCCTTGCGGACCACGCGCAGCACCGTGATGGCCACCGCGCTGCCGATCGACGTCCAGATGGCCGCGGTCAGGCCGAAGAACGAGTTCGCCAGCACGAAGACGATCACCGGCACCGACGAGTAGATCAGGCCGGACACGCCGCCCATCTGCTCGAGCAGGGTCGGCTGCGGCTCTTCGCCGTCGGTCTTCTTCTCGCTCGGGGCGGATTCAGTCACTTTGGGTGATCAACTCACTGGGCTCTGGAGCTCGTAATAGGGGTTGTACAGCACCTTCTGGCCGTCACGCTCGGCCATCCGGCCGCGCACCTTGATCGTCCGGCCAGGCTCGATGCCCGGGATCCGGCGGCGGCCGAGCCAGATTAGCGTCACGCCCTGTGTTCCGTCGAACAGCTCGGCCTCCAGCGTGGCGGCCTCGTTGGTCGGGCAGAGCTCGACGCTGCGGAGCCGCCCCATCACGGTGACCTCTTCGCCCGAGCGGCAGTCGCAGGCCCGCTGCGCCCCCTCGGCGCCCGACCTCATCGACATCTCGTCGGCGTCGAGATCCTCGACATCGCTGGTCAGCTTGCGTACCAGCCGGCTGAAGTAGCCGCCGTCTTTGGCGGACATAGGTGCTCCTGTGCTCCGGGGCCCCCGACAAACTGCTTGCGGCCCGTGCGATTCCAGCGTACTGCGGTCCCCGTCAGGGAAACGCCTTTGCGCAAGGATTGCAACGTGACGTCCGCAATCAGAGTTCCCGCCGCGGTGCTGCTGCCCGGCACCGGCTCGGACGAAGTGTTCGTCCGGGCCGTCTTCGAACGGCCCCTGCGCGCCCTCGGTGTCCCGCTCATCGCGCCACCCCCGCCCCCGGGCGCGACGCTCGCCGACGGCTACCTGGCGGCCCTCGACGCGCTGGCGGGCGAACACGGCGAACTGCTCGTCGGCGGCATTTCGTTCGGCGCCCACCTCGCCGCGGAGTGGGCCGTGCGCAACCAGGCCCGTTGCGGGGGCCTGCTGGCCGCGCTCCCGGCCTGGAACGGCGTCCCGGGCCCGGCACCCGCCGCGCAGGCCGCGACGCTGACGGCGGATCTGGTGGCCGCTTCCGGCGTCGGCGCCGCGCTGGCGCAGACCGAAGGCAGCCCGGCGTGGCTGCGGGCGGAACTGGACCGGGCGTGGCGGCGCCACGGCGACGGGCTGGCGGACGGCCTGCGCGTCGCGGCCGGCCGGCCCTCCCCCGCCCTCGCCGAACTGGCGGCGCTGGCCGTCCCGGCCGGGATCGGCACGTGCACCGACGACCCGATCCACCCGACGAAAGTCGCATCGGAGTGGGCGAGCGCACTCCCGCGCGCGGCCCTCGGCGAGACGACGCTCACGGCGCTGGGCGCGGACCGTGAGTCCCTCGGCCGGGCGACCGTCCTCGCCTTCCTGAGGGCCCTCAAGACGCGCTGAAGGGCGCTCTCACCGCGGTGAGAGCGCCCTTCGGGAGCGGGTCAGCCCTGTTGCTGCTGGGCCGCGATGTGCTCGGCGACCGCGTCGGGCAGCGTGATGGTCAGCGGGGTCCGGACCGGCATCGGCGCGTCGCCGCGGTCGACGATCGTCCGGCGGACGATCTCGCGCAGCACCTCGACGGCCGCCGCGGCCTCCGACTGGGGGCCGGCGATGACGCCGCGCAGCATCCAGCGGGGGCGGTCGACGCCGACGAAGCGCAGCGCGACGTCGCCGATGATGGCCGAGATCTCCAGGCCCCACACGCCGCGGCCCAAGGTCACCTTGGCGCCGTCGGAGCGCAGCTGGTCGGCCAGTTCGGAGCTGACCTCCCGCCACAGCCCGCCCGAGCGCGGCGCGGCGTACGCGCTGACCGTGATCTGGCCCTGCTCGGTGACGACGTGCACCGCGCGCACGCCCCCGGCCTCCGGGTCCATCTCGACCTGGACCTGGGAGCCGTCGGGCACCGGCACCTTCACCGAGCCGAGGTCGATCCGCGGGATGCCGTCGTCCTCGAAGTCCGCGACATCGAACGGGCCGTCGGAAACGTCCGAAAGCTCCGATTCCTCGTCGTACGCCTCGTCCTCGAAAGTGTCTTCGGCCTCGGGCGCGGCGTGCCGTCCCGCGGACCCGCCCTCGGTCCGCCGCTTGCGTCCGAAAATCCCCACTACTTCTCCGTTCCTTCCCCCGTGGCGGCGCTCGCGGCGAGCGCCGGTGCTCCCAGTGTGGCGTGTCCACCCGTCGAGCCGTAGCCTCCGTCGCCCCTCTCGGTCGCGTCGAGGGTGTCGACTTCGACGAACTCGGCGTGCTCGACCCGCTGCACGACCAGCTGGGCGATGCGGTCGCCGCGGGTCAGCTCCAGCGGGTGCACCGGGTCGTGGTTGATCAGGCAGACCTTGATCTCGCCGCGGTAGCCCGAGTCGATCGTGCCCGGGGTGTTCACCACCGAGAGGCCGGCCCGGGCGGCCAGGCCCGACCGCGGGTGGACGAACCCCGCGTACCCGGGCGGGAGCGCGATCGCGACGCCGGTGCCGACGACGCCGCGTTCCCCGGGTCCGAGGACGATATCCGAGGTGGTGACGAGATCGGCGCCCGCGTCGCCCGGTCGGGCGTAGGCGGGCGGCGGGACATCCGGATCGAGCCGGGAGAGGAGTACCTGAACGCTGGACACGGGCGGCGAGATTACTCTCTACCCGTGGGTGAATCAGCGAAGACGGCCGCGAACGCGACGGTCCGGCACTCCGAACGGCTGTACGTCCCGTGGTGGGGCTGGCCGCTGCCGGTGCTGGGGGCGGTCCTGCTCGCGGCCGAGATCGACCTCGGGTACCCCGGGATCCGGGCGTGGCTGCCGTACGTGATCGCGTTGCCGGTGGTCGTGGCGCTGCTGCTGTCGCTGGGCCGGTCGAAGGTCCGGATCACCGGGGGTGACGAGCCGGAACTGTGGGTCGGCGACGCCCACCTGCCGCTGCACTACGCCGGCGAGGTGGAGGTCTTCGACAAGGAGGCCAAGCGCAAGGCCCTGGGCCGCGACGGCGACCCGGCCGCCTACGTGCTGCACCGCGGCTGGGTCGGCCCGGTCGTGAAGGTCCACCTGACCGACGCGAACGACCCGACGCCGTACTGGCTGTTCAGCACCCGGCACCCGGAGAAGGTCGCCGAACTGCTCAAGGGCGCCTGATCGCCGTCCGGACATGGGGAAGGGGGCCGGCCTGCCGGCCGGCCCCCTTGTCCCCAGCGCGCTTCGAGCCTCCCCCGGTCTCCCTCGAGGCTCTCCGTCGCGTCTGTTCGTCCCCTGTGTCCGAGAACCCCTCTGCGCTTCTCAGGCGCAGTCGCGGCAGATCAGGCGTCCGCCGTTGTCCTCGGCCAGCCGGCTGCGGTGGTGCACCAGGAAGCACACGGAGCAGGTGAACTCGTCCGCCTGCTTCGGCACCACCTTCACGGTCATGTCCTCACCGGAAAGCCCGGAGAGGTCGGCACCCGGCAGCTCGAAGTTCTCGGCGGTCGCGTCCTCGTCGACGTCGACGACGCCGGACTGGTTCTCGTTCCGCCGGGCCTTGAGCTCCTCCAACGAGTCTTCGGCCAGCTCGTCGGCTTCGCTGCGGCGCGGAGCGTCGTAGTCGGTAGCCATGTGTCCCTCACCCCTGCGATCAGCTTGTGTAGTCGTTTTCCCGGACTCCCGGATGCGCCCGTGAGTCCGCCGTGCCGCTGGTCAACGTTCCAGGGCCCCTGTTTGTGCCCGACGGCCGAAGTGACCGAGGTCTCTTCTTTTCGGGCCTCTTCCTGCGGCCGGAGCCCGGGAAGGGTAGCTCACCGCCGTCCGGGTTCTGCAACGAGTCAGACATTGCCGGGGAATCGTCACCCGACAGGGGGAACCCGCAGGTAAGACGCGTTGTCGTCCGTTCGGGTTGCCCGCAGGTGGAGAACTTCACGCGCGACCCGTGTCCGCTTGCCCCGCGCCACCCCGGCGTGGTGCGATCGCTGCCACGGGGATCGGTCCGGCCGGGGTCCGGTACCGCAGAATTGACACGGGAGCCCACGGGGGTGACCCGGGACGACGCGTGTCGGTCGCAGCGCCTAGGCTGACCGGCCTCGGCGGTGCCCGGTGCGCACGGCCGTGTTCGGGAAGGGACGGGCAGGTGGCGTCGGGGAACGGCATCGGGGACCGTGGGACGCGGCCGTATCGGAAGCACAAGCCGCTGCCGGCGCTGATCGTCATCGGCGTGCTCGCCGTCGGCGCGATCGTCGTCTGGGTGAACGCGGCCATCGGCAAGGGCGACGTCGACGAGGCGGTCAAGTGCGACCCGCCCGCCAGCCCGCCGCCGGGCGTCACGTTCAGCAGCCTGCCCCACAACGCGCTCGACGACCGCGCCCCGGTCCCGCCGGACAAGGTCGCCTACCGGGTCCTCAACGCCTCGGGCAGCCGCGGCCAGGGCGGCATCGCCACGACCGCGCTGAAGGAGCTGGGGTTCACCAGCGCCGCCGACCCGGCCAACGACCCGGCGTACGAGAATCGCGAGGCCAAGTGCCGCGGCCAGATCCGCTTCGGCGAGAACGGCGTCACCGCGGCCCGGACGCTCAGCCTGGTGGTGCCGTGCGCGGAGCTGGTCCAGGACAACCGCAAGGACGCGAGCGTCGACCTGGTGACGGGAACCCTCTTCGGCGACCTGCGGCCTCGCGCGGAGGCGAAGCAGATCATCACGCAGCTCGCCGACTGGTCCAAGACCCACCAGGGCGGCGGCGGCAACGAGCAGTCCGCGGGCGCGAAGGCGCCGGTGGTGGACCAGACACTGCTGGCCTCGGCCCGCGACGTCGCCTGCTGACCCGCTGACCTGCGCCGACACTCGGCCCGCGGGGGCGCCCCCCGTTTTCCACGCTACCGGACGGCACCGACAGTTTCGGCCGCCCGAGGCGACCCGGGCCCGGCCGCCGGAGGTCGCGCCGGGAGGCTCAGACCTCCGCCGCGCCGCAGTCGGACAGGACCTTCCGCAGCGGGTCCGCGATCGACGGCGCCGCCGCGTACGTCGCGTCCGCGCCCAGCTCCGGCGCCGCCCCCGGCAACACGACCTCCGCGCCCGCCTCGGCCGCGATCAGCGCTCCCGCCGCCCAGTCCCAGCGGTTGAGGCCGTGCTCGACGTACGCGTCCAGCCAGCCCGCCGCCACCGCGCACAGGTCCAGCGAGGCCGCCCCGTTGCGGCGGATGTCGCGCACGTGCCCGAGCAGCGAGGCCGCGAAGCGCGACTGCCGCGTCCGCCGCGCAGGCGAGTACGCGAAACCGGTTCCGACCAACGTCACCTCCAGGCTCGACGGCGCCGACACCGCCAGGCGCCGTCCGTCGAGGTACGCGCCCTGGCCGCGGGCCGCCGACCACACGCGGCCGCTCGCCGGCTCGACCACCGCCCCGGCCACCGACACCCCGCCGACCTGGGCCGCCACCGAGACCGCGAACCACGGCAGGCCGTAGAGGAAGTTGACCGTCCCGTCGATCGGGTCGACCACCCACGTGACGCCGTCGCCCGCCGCACCGCCGCCTTCCTCGCCCAGCACCGGCTCGCCGGGCCGCAGCGAGGCCAGCCGCGAGCGCACCAGCTCCTCCGACTCGTGGTCCACCGCGGTCACCACGTCGGTGGCCCCGGACTTGGTGCCCACGGCCACCGACCGGCCATCCGCCATGCCCTCCCAGGCCTCGCGGACCAGGGCGGAGGCTTCCGTCGCGACCTGCACCGCGACGCTTTTCAGCAACGACTCGTCAACTCCCACGTCCGACATGTCACCACATCCGGTTAAAGTCTCCGAGGCAGGCTTCTGAATCGTGCGAGAAGGGACCACGTCCGTGGTGGAGGCGACCCGCCGAGGTTTCGGCATCGACATCGGCGGCAGCGGGATCAAGGGCGCCTTGGTCGACCTGGACGCCGGTCAGCTCATCGGCGACCGCATCCGGATCGAGACGCCGAAGCCGTCCACGCCGTCGGCGGTGGCGGACGTCGTGCACGACGTCGTCACGCAGGCGGGCTGGGACGGCCCGGTCGGCGTCACGCTGCCGGCGGTGGTGAAGCGGGGCGTCGCGCACACCGCGGCCAACATCGACAAGCAGTGGATCGGCACCGACGCCGACGCGCTGTTCGCCAAGCGGCTCGGCCGCAGCGTCGACCAGATCGCGATGCTGAACGACGCGGACGCGGCGGGCATGGCGGAGATCCGCTTCGGCGACCCGGTCGCGCGCAAGGGCGTCACCGCGCTGCTCACCTTCGGCACCGGCATCGGCAGCGCGGTGTTCCAGGACGGCAAGCTCGTCCCCAACACCGAATTCGGCCACCTCGAGATCGACGGTCACGACGCCGAGAAGCGCGCGGCCGCTTCGGTGAAGGACAACGAGGGGCTCTCCTACCCCGAATGGGCCAAGCGGGTGCACCGTTATCTGACCGTGCTGGAGAACTTGATCTGGCCGGATCTGTTCATCGTCGGCGGCGGGGTCAGCAAGAAGGCCGAGAAATGGGTGCCGCTGCTGGACATCCGCACTCCGGTGCTGGTGGCGAGCCTGCAGAACAACGCCGGCATCGTCGGCGCCGCGGCCGCCGCGGCGGAGGGCATCGAGCACTGAATCGGCGCTGAGGGTGATCGCTTCGCACCGCATGCGCGTACCGTCGTTACAATGGAACACGGCCCACGGCTGCGGAGGGCAAAACCGCAGGCCGAGGCGTGATCCCCGAATGTGAGGCAGCAGTGGCACCCGTGCCGTTGCTCGTCGTGATCGACCGCTGCGAAAGGGCGTAAGTGGCAGCCGCAAGAACCGCAACCCGAGGCGGGACGAAGACCGCGACCGCAGCCGGCGAGCCGGCCGAAGAGGCAGCCACCGGGACGGCGAAGCCGGCGGCCCGCAAGACCACCACCGCCAAGAAGGCGCCGGCCAAGAAGGCACCGGCGAAGAAGGCCGTGACCAAGGGCGCGAAGACCGAAGACGGCGAGCCGGACGGTCCCGGCGACCTCGAGGACGAAGACCTCGGTTCGCCCGACCTGTCGGACCTGGAAGAGGTCGAGGTCGACGTCGTCGACGAGACGGTCAACGACGAGCCGGACACCGACTCGGCCGACGACGACGATGACGACGAAGAAGCCGACGAGGAGACGCCGGCTCAGCGTCGCCGCGGCGCCGCGGCCGACAAGGCGGCGAAGGGCTCCGACAACCCGGACTTCGTCTGGGACGAGGAGGAGTCCGAGGCGCTGCGCCAGGCGCGCAAGGACGCCGAGCTCACCGCCTCCGCCGACTCCGTTCGCGCCTACCTCAAGCAGATCGGCAAGGTCGCGCTGCTGAACGCCGAGGAGGAGGTGGAGCTGGCCAAGCGGATCGAGGCCGGGCTCTACGCCGCCGAGCGCGTGCGCACCGCCGAGGAGGAGGGCGAGAAGCTCGTCACCCAGATGCGCCGCGATCTCAAGTGGATCGTGCGTGACGGCGAGCGCGCCAAGAACCACCTGCTGGAGGCGAACCTCCGGCTCGTGGTCTCGCTGGCCAAGCGCTACACCGGCCGCGGCATGGCGTTCCTGGACCTGATCCAGGAGGGCAACCTCGGCCTGATCCGCGCGGTGGAGAAGTTCGACTACACCAAGGGCTACAAGTTCTCGACGTACGCCACGTGGTGGATCCGCCAGGCGATCACCCGCGCGATGGCCGACCAGGCGCGCACCATCCGCATCCCGGTGCACATGGTCGAGGTCATCAACAAGCTCGGCCGCATACAGCGTGAACTCCTCCAGGACCTCGGCCGCGAACCGACCCCGGAAGAGCTCGCGAAGGAAATGGACATCTCCCCGGAGAAGGTCCTGGAGATCCAGCAGTACGCGCGTGAGCCGATCTCGCTCGACCAGACGATCGGCGACGAGGGCGACTCGCAGCTCGGTGACTTCATCGAGGACTCCGAAGCGGTCGTCGCGGTGGACGCGGTGTCGTTCACGCTGCTGCAGGACCAGCTCCAGTCGGTGCTGCAGACGCTGTCCGAGCGCGAGGCGGGCGTGGTCCGGCTGCGCTTCGGCCTCACCGACGGCCAGCCGCGCACGCTCGACGAGATCGGCCAGGTGTACGGGGTGACCCGCGAGCGCATCCGGCAGATCGAGTCGAAGACGATGTCGAAGCTGCGCCACCCGTCGCGGTCCCAGGTCCTGCGCGACTACCTGGACTGAGTTTCTCCACGGCACAACGGAAACCCCGTCACTTCGGTGGCGGGGTTTCCGCGTTTCAGGGCACGGCGAGGCCGCGCTCCCGCAGCGACTGCTCGACGCGCAGTCGCTCGATCTCGCGGTCCATTCCCTCGGGAAGCTCCCCGAGCCGATGCGGGACGCCGACCTGGCGGCAGGCCACGGTGAGGAGCTCGTCGTAGGCCTGCCGGGTGCCGAGCCGCCGGGCGGCCGGCGTCCCGGATGGGTAGTCGACGAGCAGCCGGTGCACCCGCCGCAGGTCGGCGGCGACCCGTTCGATCGGCGGGCCTTCGGGCTGCGGCTTCGCGCGCTTCTCCCGGATCCAGCCGACCAGTTTGGGGACGCGCAGCGCGCACCAGAACAGCACCGTGGGCGCGAGACAGACCACGGCGAAGAGGATCAGGTTCGCGAGGACGCCACCGGCGCCATCCATCCCCCGATGGTAAGCCCGTACCACCCGCCCGGCGGAAGCCTTTTCGGCGCATCTCGCGTGATCAGAGCCGGAACTCGCGAGTTCCGGCCTCGATCACGCGAGTTCCGGCCGGAATCACGCGAGTTCCGGGGTGGGTCACGGGAGTTCGGGGGTCTCCCGGGCTTCTTCGACCAGCCAGAGGACGCCCGCCGGGGGGAGTTGGAGGACGGCGGAGGCCGGCTGGCCGTGCCAGGGCTCCTCGACCGCCTCCACCGCGCCCATGTTGCCGACGCCGGAACCGCCGTAGGCCTCGGCGTCGGTGTTGACGACCTCCAGCCAGCGGCCCGCCGAAGGCAGGCCGACCCGGTAGTCGTGGTGCGGGACGCCCGCGAAGTTGGCCACGCAGGCCAGCCGCGAGCCGTCGGTGCCGATGCGCAGGAAGCTCAGCACGTTGCCGCTGGAGTCGTTCGCGTCGATCCAGCGGAAGCCGTCCGGTGAGGTGTCCTGGCTGTAGAGCGCCGGGGACGACCGGTACACCGTGTTCAGCGACCGCAGCAGCTCCCAGACGCCGAGGTGCAGCGGCTCGTCCATCAGGTGCCAGTCGAGCGAGCGCGACTCCGACCACTCCCCCGGCTGGCCGAACTCGCCGCCCATGAACAGCAGCTGCTTGCCCGGGTGGGCCCACATGAACGCCAGCAGCGAGCGCAGCCCGGCCGCCTTGTTCCACGCGTCGCCCGGCATGCGGCCCCACAGGGATCCCTTGCCGTGCACCACTTCGTCGTGCGACAGCGGCAGCACGAAGTTCTCGCTCCACGCGTACACGAGCGAGAACGTCATCTCGTTGTGGTGGTAGGCCCGGTGGATCGGCTCGTGCGAGAGGTACCGGAGCGTGTCGTGCATCCAGCCCATGTTCCACTTGAAGCCGAACCCGAGGCCGCCCAGGTGCGTCGGGCGGGTGACGCCCGGCCAGGCCGTCGACTCCTCGGCCACCATCACCACACCCGGGTGTCGCTTGTAGACGGTCGCGTTCAGCTCCTGCAGGAACCGCACCGCGTCGAGGTTTTCCCGCCCGCCGTACTGGTTGGGCAGCCACTCCCCTTCCTTGCGGGAGTAGTCGAGGTACAGCATCGACGCGACGGCGTCCACGCGCAGGCCGTCGAGGTGGAACTCGTCGAGCCAGAACAGCGCGTTGGCGACCAGGAAGTTGCGGACCTCGTTGCGGCCGAAGTCGAACACGAGCGTGCCCCAGTCGGGCTGCTCGCCGCGGCGCGGGTCCGCGTGCTCGTACAGCGGCGTGCCGTCGAAGCGGGCCAGCGCCCAGCTGTCACGCGGGAAGTGCGCCGGCACCCAGTCCACCAGGACGCCGATCCCCCGCTGGTGCAGGCGGTCGACGAAGTAGCGGAAGTCGTCCGGCGAGCCGAAGCGGGACGTCGGCGCGTAGTACGACGTCACCTGGTAGCCCCACGAGCCGCCGAACGGGTGCTCCGACACCGGGAGCAGCTCGACGTGCGTGAAACCGGTTTCGACGAGGTAGTCGCCGAGCTGGTCGGCCAGTTCCCGGTAGTCGAGCCCGGGCCGCCACGAGCCGAGGTGCACCTCGTAGACGCTCATCGGCGCCGCGGCCCACTGCGTGGCTTCGCGCCGGGCGACCCACTCGTCGTCGTCCCAGACGTGAGCGGAACTGGTGACGACCGACGCCGTCGCGGGCGGCTGCTCGGTGGCGAACGCCAGCGGGTCGGCCTTTTCGTGCCAGTTGCCGTCGGCGCCGAGGATCCGGAACTTGTAGCAGGTGCCCGCGCCGACACCGGGCACGAACAGCTCCCAGACGCCGGACGAGCCCAGCGAGCGCATCGCGTGCCCGCGCCCGTCCCAGCCGTTGAAGTCGCCGATCACCCGGATCCCGCGCGCGTTCGGCGCCCAGACCGCGAACGACGTCCCCTCGACGACCCCGCCCGGGGTCTCGTAGGACCGCACGTGCGCGCCGAGCGCCTCCCAGAGCCGTTCGTGCCGGCCCTCGCCGATCAGGTGCAGGTCCAGCTCGCCCACCGTGGGCAGCCAGCGGTACGGGTCGTCGGCGGTCGCCGTGTGCCCGTCGTACTCGACTTCCAGCCGGTAGTCACCGGGGTGCTCGGGCACGGCGACGGCGAACAGCGCGTCGATCACCGGTTCCATCGGGTACTTCTCGCCGCCCGCGCGGAGCGTGACGCCTTTCGCGCCGGGCAGCAGCGCCCGGGCCGCGAAGCCCTTGCCCACCGCGTGCACGCCCAGCACCGAGTGCGGGTCGTGGTGGGACCCGGCGAGCAGCCGGTCGATGTCCGCGGCCGGCGGGGCCGCGGCCGGGAGGCCTTCGGGGACCGCGTTCACGGTGTCGTCCCTCCGCTAGTGATCCGGGCGATCGAGGCGAGCGGCACGCCCAGCCAGTCCGGCCGGTTCGCGTGCTCGTAACCCACTTCGTAGACCGCTTTGTCCAGTTCGAAGGCGCGCAGCAGCTCGCCCTGCTCCCGCGGGTCCGCCGCGATCGCGGCGTAGCCCTCGCAGAACGCCGCCCGGTTGCGCTCCGACCATTCGTGCGCGCGCTCGGCCAGCGCACTGTCGTCCGGCTGGCCGACCAGCATCTGCTGGGCCGCGTAGTCGAACGACCTCAGCATGCCCGCGACGTCGCGCAACGGCGACCGGAGCGCGTGCCGTTCTTCCACCGGGGCCGCCGGCTCGCCCTCGAAGTCGATCAGCAGCCAGCCGCCGACGGTCCGCAGCACCTGGCCCAGGTGCAGGTCGCCGTGGATGTACTGCATGGTCACCGAGTCCAGCGGAAGGGTGCGCAGCTTCTCGAACGCCGCCCGCAGCGCCGGGGCGTGCGCGGCCAGCTCGGGCACGCGCGCGGCGATCGTGTCGAGCCGGTCGAGCATCGCCTTCGCCGAGCGTTCCAGCTCGTCGGCGTCCACCGGCTCGGTGCCGAGCGCCTCGGCCAGGTCCGCGTGCACCTCGGCGACGGCCCGCCCGAGCCGCTCCGCCTCGCCGGCGAAGTCGCCGCCGACCTCCTCGGCGTGCAGCTCCGGCGCGGCCATCAGGTCGCGGACGCTGGTGGTGGCCATCGCCCAGCCGTCGACCGCGTCCGGGACGAACTGCTGGAGCATGCCGACCGTGGTCGGCTCGCCGTCCAGGTCGCCGGTGATCGAGCCCAGCGGGGCCGCGATGTGCTTGCTGCCCACCGCCTGCAGCGCGCGGTGCAGCAGCAGGTCCTTGTTCTTGCCCGGCGACAGCTTCCGGAACAGCTTGAGGATGTACTGCCCGGCGTAGACCAGGGACGTGTTGCTCTGCTCCGAGGTGATCGGCCGGGCCCGCAGGCCGGTCTCCAGCTCGACACCGGGCTCGTGCTCGAAGGTCAGCGATCCCACGGACTCCTCGCGGGCCATCAGGTCCAGCAGCACGCCGGTGACGTCGAGGTCGCCGGACGCCTCGTAGGCGTTGAGGTCGCCGACGGCCCCGATCCAGCTGGTCGACGCGATCTCCGGCGGATGCGTCCGGCGGCCCACCAGCAGCTGGTAGGGCTCGCGCCGGTCGTCCTGGACGACCTCGATCACCACGTGCAGGAGCTGCGGATCGCCGGACACCAGCTCGGTCACGCCGAGCGTCCGGACGCCGGTGACCAACCGGTCCTTGCCGGCGAACCACCGCTGCTCCGGCAGCCAGCGCTTCAGGTCCTCGGTCAGGTCGTCGACCAGCTCGCGCGGGTCGGACAAGGGACTCACCTCGCTTCGCCTTCGTCTCCCGGGCTCGTCAGCTGGAACCAGTAGAAGCCGTGCCCGGGCAGCGTCAGCAGGTACGACAGGTCCCCGATGCTGGGGAACCGCACGCCGCCGGTGAGCTCCACCGGCGTGCACCCGCGGTGCGCGGACAGGTCCAGCTCCACCGGCTGCGGGAACCGGGACAGGTTGTTCACGCAGAGCACGACGTCCTCGCCGCCGTCCGGGCGCCGCCACTGGCGCTTGTAGGCCAGCACGCTCGGGTTGGACCCGCCGAGGTCGACGAACTCGCCCTCGGCGAACGCGTGGTGCTGCTTGCGCACCTCGATCATCCGGCGGGTCCAGTTGAGGAGCGACGAGCTGTTGTTGGACTGCGCCTCGACGTTCAGGCCCTGGTAGCCGTACACCGGGTCCATGATCACCGGCAGGTAGATCCGGCCGGGGTCGCAGGAGGAGAACCCGGCGTTGCGGTCCGGGGTCCACTGCATGGGGGTGCGGACCGCGTCGCGGTCGCCGAGCCAGATGTTGTCTCCCATGCCGATCTCGTCACCGTAGTACAGAACGGGCGAGCCCGGCAGGGACAACAGCATCGCGGTGAACAGCTCCTGCTGGTTGCGGTCGTTGTCCAGCAGCGGCGCGAGCCTCCGGCGGATGCCGATGTTCGCCTTCATGCGCGGGTCCTTGGCGTACTCCGCGTACATGTAGTCGCGCTCTTCGTCGGTGACCATCTCGAGGGTCAGCTCGTCGTGGTTGCGCAGGAAGATGCCCCACTGCGTGCCGCTGGGGATCTCCGGGGTCTGGGTGAGGATCTCCGAGATCGGGAACCGCGATTCGCGGCGCACCGCCATGAAGATCCGCGGCATCAGCGGGAAGTGGAACGCCATGTGGCACTCGTCGCCGCCGACCTGCGGGTCGCCGAAGTACTCGACGACGTCCGAGGGCCACTGGTTCGCCTCGGCCAGCAGGATCCGGCCCGGGTACTCGTCGTCGACGACCTTGCGGCAGCGCTTGAGGAACTCGTGCGTGCGCGGCAGGTTCTCGCAGTTGGTGCCCTCCTGCTCGAACAGGTACGGCACGGCGTCCAGGCGGAACCCGTCGATGCCCAGGTCGAGCCAGAACCGCAGGACGTCGATCATCGCGTTCTGGACGTCGACGTTCTCGTAGTTCAGGTCGGGCTGGTGGGAGAAGAACCGGTGCCAGTAGAACTGGCCGCGGACCGGGTCGTAGGTCCAGTTCGACGTCTCGGTGTCGACGAAGATGATCCGCGCGTCGGCGTAGCGGGAGTCGTCGTCGCTCCAGACGTAGTAGTCGCCGTACGGGCCGTCGGGCTCGCTGCGGGACTGCTGGAACCACGGGTGCGCGTCCGAGGTGTGGTTGAGCACCAGGTCGGTGATCACCCGGATGCCGCGCCGGTGCGCTTCGTTGAGCAGGAAGACGAAGTCCTCGACGCTGCCGAACTCCGGCAGCACCGCGCGGAAGTCGCTGATGTCGTACCCGCCGTCGCGCAGCGGCGAGGCGTAGAACGGCGGCAGCCACAGGCAGTCGATGCCCAGCCAGGCCAGGTAGTCGAGTCTTCCGGCCAGGCCGCGCAGGTCGCCGGTGCCGTCGCCGTTGGAGTCGGCGAACGCGCGCACCAGCACTTCGTAGAACACCGCGCCCTTGAACCACTCCGGGTTGCTCGGCGCCTGCTGCGCCGAGCGGAAGTCCCCGGCCTGCGGTTCCACGAGCATGCCGTCGGCGGTCATCGCCTCGCCGGTGTGCGGCACACCCTCCAGCCCGGGTACCGCCTCGGGAAGGCCTTCATCCACCATGTGTTGCCACCTCAGTCCCTCGGATTCCTGTCCTTCCGTTCTCAGCCGGCCAGCCGCCGCCGCACCGACACCACGTGGGCCACCGCCCGCCAGGGTTCGAGGCGGACGAAGTTCGCCGGGCCCCAGTCCCAGGTGTCGCCGGTGACCTCGTCGTGGGCGATCAGCCGTTCGTGCGCTTCGAAACCGAGCGCGCCGGTGTCGAGCCAGAGCGTGCCCTCCTGGGGCCCGTACGGGTCGAGGGTGACGACCGTGACCACGGTGTCGCCGGTGGCCGGGTCCTGTTTGGAGTAGGCCAGCAACGCGTCGTTGTCGACGTGGTGGAAGTGCAGGGTGCGCATCTGCTGCAGCGCCGGGTGCGCGCGCCGGACGGCGTTCAGCTTCGCCAGCCATGGCTCCAGTGAACGCCCCTCGGCGAGCGCGCGCTCGAAATCGCGTGGACGCAGCTGGTACTTCTCGGAGTCCAGGTACTCCTCGCTGCCTTCGCGCACCGGGACGTGCTCGAACAGCTCGTAGCCGGAGTAGACGCCCCAGGTCGGCGAGAGCGTCGCCGCCAGCGCCGCCCGCAGCGCGAACATGCCCGGGCCGCCGCGCTGCAGCGACTCGTGGAGGATGTCCGGCGTGTTGACGAACAGGTTCGGCCGGCCCTCGTTCCAGTGTTCCCGCAGGTCGATGCCGAAGTCGATCAGTTCCTGCTTGCCGGTGCGCCAGGTGAAGTAGGTGTAGCTCTGGGTGAAGCCGAGCCGGGCCAGGCCCCACAGGCGCGCCGGGCGGGTGAACGCCTCGGCCAGGAACAGCACGTCCGGGTGGGCGTCCTTGACCGACTGGATCAGCCAGGCCCAGAAGTCCGGCGGCTTGGTGTGCGGGTTGTCGACCCGGAAGATCTTCACCCCGTGGTCGATCCAGACGGTGATGACCCGCAGCATCTCTTCGTAGACGGCCTTGGGGTCGTTGTCGAAGTTGATCGGGTAGATGTCCTGGTACTTCTTCGGCGGGTTCTCGGCGTAGGCGATCGAGCCGTCCGGGCGGGTGGTGAAGAACTCGGGGTTCTTCAGGACCCACGGGTGGTCGGGCGCGGCCTGCAGCGCGAAGTCGAGCGCCACCTCCATGCCGAGCTCGTCCGCGCGGGCGACGAAGGCGTCGAAGTCCTCGAAGGTGCCCAGCTCGGGGTGGATCGAGTCGTGGCCGCCCTCGTCGGCGCCGATCGCCCACGGCGAGCCGACGTCCTCCGGCTTGGCGTCGAGGGTGTTGTTGGGTCCCTTGCGGTTCACTCGCCCGATCGGGTGAATCGGGGGGAGGTAGACGACGTCGAAGCCCATTTTCGCGACGCGGTCGAGCGCGGTCGCGGCGGTGGCGAAGGTGCCGTGCACCGGCTTGCCCTCGGCGTCGAGGCCACCGGTCGAGCGGGGGAACAGCTCGTACCAGGAGCCGTACGCGGCGCGGCGGCGGTCGACCCACACCTTGTGCGGCTTGCCCTTGGTGATCAGCTCCCGCACGGGGAACTCGCGCATGACCTGGCGGACCTCGGGCGAGAGCGCGGGCCCGACGCGCTCGGCGAGGCTGCGCTCCTCGTCGCGCAGGGCCTTCACCGCGCCGGTCAGGAGCGCCTTCTCGCCGCGGCGGTCCGGGCGGCGGGAGACGCGCTCGATCAGCCGGGCGCCGTTCTCGAGGTCGTTGGCGAGGTCTTCGGGGCCCTGCCCGGCGGCGACCTTCACCTCGACGGCGTGCTCCCACGTCGCCCAGGGGTCGCTCCAGGCGTCGATCCGGAACGTCCACATCCCGGTGGTGTCCGGGGCGATCACCGCGGCGAACTCGTCGGGGTGGTCGGGACCGCGCGGCACCATCCGCGTCTGGCGGGTCAGCCGGTCTTCCGGGCCCCGCCACGCGACTGTCGCCGCGACGGCGTCGTGGCCCTCGCGCCAGACGGTCGCGAAGACCGGGATGTGTTCCCCCACAACGGCTTTGGCCGGATACCGGCCACAGCTCACGCTGGGGGAGACGTCGTCGATGCCGAGCCGGCCGGTCATGGGCAACGCCCTTCGATGTGTCGGTTGGACGCAGACGGCGACAGTCTGCCTGACTCGATCAAGCGCCCACGAGGCAGGGTTCTTTAGGCATGTACCCAGTCCCCGCCGACCGAAACGCTTCCGCCGCAACGAATTTCCAGCGGATGTCCGGCAGGTTAAGCCGGCGCGCGAACGACACGCGAACCCGAACGGCCAAGACCCGTACCCGAACGGACGATTCCCGCTGTGCTCGCCGGGTCGTACGGGTCAGTAGGGCTCGGGGTGGGGTTCGGCGGCGAGGCGGGGGGCGCGGAGCAGGAGGAGGGAGCGGGACTGGAGGGTGACCCGGCTCTTGGCCTCCAGGGTGCCGGGGTTGGCCGGGCTGCCGTCGGCGGTGCTCGTGTCGAGGGTCGGCTTGAACGTCTCGCCGTACTCGCGGCCCGGGAGGATCACCTCGGCCGGGGCGTCGCCGGCGTGCAGCCAGAGCAGCCACGAGTGGTCCGGCACCAGCTCGCCCTCGCGGTTGCGGGCCTGGCTGTTCGAGCCGTCGATCCACATGCCGAGCGTGTGGCGGTCCTCGAACCAGTCGCTTTCGCCGAACTCCTCGCCGTCCGGGCGGAACCAGACCAGGTCCGGCTTGCCGGTCGGCGTGGTCCGGCCTTCGAAGAACTCCGGCTGCCGCAGCGCCGGGCTGTTCGCGCGCAGCCGCACCACCCGGCGGGCGAACGCGAGCATGGCCTCGGCCTCGGGGGTGTCCGGCGTCCAGTCGAACCACGACGTCTCGTCGTCGAGGCAGTACGCGTTGTTGTTGCCGCGCTGGGTCCGCCAGAACTCGTCGCCCATGGTCAGCATCGGGGTGCCGGTGGACAGCAGCAGCGTGGCGAACATGTTCCGGGCCTGCCGGGTGCGCAGCGCGCGGATCGCCGGGTCGGCGCTCTCCCCCTCGGCACCGTGGTTCCACGAGCGGTTGTCGTTGGTGCCGTCGCGGTTGTCCTCGCCGTTGCCCTCGTTGTGCTTTTCGTTGTAGGA
>NZ_JBSGJD010000151.1:0-23907 GCF_053605405.1 Amycolatopsis sp. NPDC003861 | reverse complement strand
CCGCTGCGGTCGCGGCGGCCAGGCCGAAGGCGGGCTTTCTCGACTTCCACGAAAACTTCACGGGTCGTCACCTCGGGAAATGGGGGAATTTCGGCAAAGCTACCTCCGTGTTTCCAGGTGAACAAGCCGCTTCCGATTCTTTGTCACGCGCGGGGGATCGCCCGGATCCGGAAGGGTCACGCAGGTCAGCCCTTGTCACGCAGGTGCGATCCGATTCCGCGAAAATTGTCACGTGCCCGGCGAATGGCGGCGGAGTTCTTGATCGAGACGGCCCGGTGCCGATACCTTTTGCGAGGCAGGAAAGGAGCGGCCATGCCCCAGCCGGTCATCGCCGTGACGGACCTCGCGAAACAGTACGGCGAAGTCACCGCGCTCGCCGGGATCAGCCTCACCGTCGCCCGCGGCGCGGTGCTGGCGGTCCTCGGCCACAACGGCGCCGGGAAGACCACCTTGATCGACATCCTCAGCACCCGCGTCCGGCCGAGCGCCGGCACGGCCCGCGTCTGCGGTTACGACGTCGTGCAGCGCGGCCGCGCGGTCCGGCGGCGGATCGGGGTGACCGGGCAGTTCGCCGCGGTCGACGACACGCTGTCCGGCCGCGGGAACCTCGTGCTGATCGCCCGGCTCCTGGGCGCGAAACCGCGGCAGGCGCTCGCGCGCGCCACCGAACTGATCGCCGCCTTCGGCCTCGAAGACGCGGCCGACCGCCCGGCCGGGACGTACTCCGGCGGGATGCGGCGCCGGCTGGACCTGGCCGCGGGCTTGGTCGGCGCACCGCAGGTGCTCTTCCTCGACGAGCCGACCACCGGCCTGGACCCGGTGAGCCGGGCCGGGCTGTGGTCGATCGTCGAGGACCTCGCGGCGCGCGGCACCACGGTCGTGCTCACCACCCAGTACCTCGAGGAGGCGGACCGGCTGGCCGACCACGTCGTCGTCCTCGGCTTCGGGCACATCACGGTGTCGGGGACGCCGGCGCAGCTGAAGGCCCGGCTCGGCACCCGCACCGCGACCTGCACGTTCGGCACCGAACTGGCGCTGCGGCGCGCGGCGGACGCGTTGGCACGCCTCGGTCTCGCGGCCGGCCGCGCCGGGCTGGTGCTGACGGTGCCGCTCTCCGGCCCGGGCGACATCCCGGTGGTGGTCCGCGCCCTCGACGCGGCGGGCGCGCCCCTGCGCGACCTGACGGTGACCGAGCCGACGCTCGACGACGTCTACCTTTCGCTGCACCGGGCGGCATCGTGACCCAATCCCGGCACCACGCGGCCGTCGCCGCGCTGGCCGATCCGGCGGCGTGGCCGGAATCGGGCTTCTGGACGCAGGTCCGCGTCCTGACGGCCCGATCGCTGCGCACGGCGTTCGGCGACCGCCGGCTGGTCTTCTTCGGCCTGCTGCAGCCGATCGTGCTGCTGTTGCTGTTCAGCCAGGTGTTCAGCGGTGTCAGCGCCCTGCCGGGGGTCGCGGCCTACCAGGGTTACGTGAACTTCCTGGTGCCGGCGACGCTGGTCAACATCGCGATGACAACGGCGATGAGCTCGGGGGCGGGCCTCCTGGCGGAGATCTACGGCGGCTTCACCGGCCGCCTGCGCTGCCTGCCGATCTCGCTGTTCTCGGTCCTGGTGGCCCGCACCCTGGCGGACTCGGCGCGGCTGGGCGTCCAGCTGGCGGTGACGGCCCTGGCGAGCGTGGCGTTCCTGGGCTTCCGCCCGGCGGGCGGCGTGGTCGGCCTGGGCTTGGCGTTGGTGCTGACGCTGGTGGTCGGCTGGTGCCTGAGCTGGGTGTTCGTGGCGATCACGACGTGGCTGCGCAAGGCGGAGACGCTCCAGGCGGCGTCGTTCGTGGTGATGTTCCCGCTGATGTTCTCGTCGAGCGCGTACATGCCACTGGACACGATGCCGGCGTGGGTCCGCGCGGTTTCGGCGGTGAACCCGTTGACGTACGCGATCGACGCGACGCGGGCGCTGGCCTTGGGCCGGCCGATCGGCTGGTCGGTGTTGACGGCCTTGGTGATCGCCGCGGTGGCCGCGGTGGCGGGCAGCTTCCTGGCCGCCCGCACCTTCCGCGCCCGCAGCTAGGTGTTCTGGCGGAACTGAACGATGACGTGCCGGACCACGAACGGGTTCTCGTTCTGCGCGTGCAGTTCGACCACGTTCCCGCCCCCGCTCTTCAGGTGCGATGCGGGGAACGCCGACACGATCGTGTTGTAGGAGTCCGCTTTGCCCTGCACCAGTTGCGGAAGTGGGTGATCGTTCACGATGATGCGGATGGCACTGAAGCCGTGCGGCGCGTCCTTGTGCACGCTGAAGGTGAGTGTGATGCAAGCATTGTTCCGCTCGACACCGTCGGCCTTGAGGATGTTCCTCGCTCCGGTCGCGAACGGCGGCGACTTCCACTTGCCGCCGACCGACTGCTCGACTTCGTTCCGGTCGATGACGACAAAATCGGCAACTTCAGCCATGATTTCCCTCGATTCTCTTCGCTGCGAGTTCTTACCTCTTGGCACTCCACGTCCGGCGGTGATCACAGACCGCCGACGAAGCTCGTGTCTTTGATGCAATCGGAGTACTCTTCCACCGCTTCCGCGTAATCGATCTTTCGCGCGGACAAACCGACTTCGAGCATCTCGAGGCCGGCTCGGGCAGCCTGCGCCCGTCTGACGCGCTCGTCGACGGAGTGGGATTTCAGCGCCTGGGTCGCGATCGTGGCGGTGAGCGAGCAGAACATCGCGGCCGCGCAAAGCAGCCGCCAGGCCGGAGACGACAGCCCCAAGGTCGCCGTCAACCAGTCCGCGACCGGCTTCCCGCCCAGGGCCGGTGCCGCGGTGAGGGTCGTGGCCAAGGTTCCCGTGACGCCGTTCAGGTTGAGCAGCCGACGCCGGTGGGATGTGGCTCGCTCCAGGTATGTTTCCAATTTTCCGCGTTTGGCCCGGACCCAGCTGACCAGCACCGTCCGGGGATCCTCGTCACCCGATACTTCCGGTTCGGCAATTGACGACATGGCCTCCTCCTCGTGTTCCCCGTCCGAGGATGCGACGAGCAGAGCGAAGAAGATATTCGCCTCAAGGCGTATTTTCCCGGCCCTGGAGCGTACGATGCTTTCGACGAGGGGGTGGTCACCGATGGCCACGAATCTGTCCGAGCGTGATCTTCGCGCGCTGGTACAAGTGGCGGAAGCAGGCATGCGCGACGATCCCACCGACGCCATGCCGTGGGCCGCGCTGGAGGCCCTGCTCGCGCTGGTCCCGGGGGATTCACTGGTTTTCAAGGAACTCGACGTCACCGGCAGGCAGGTGCCGGTGTTCCAGACACTCGCCGACGGCGAACGGCAGCTGGAGTTCGACGGTGCAGGAGACAGCCGGTCGAACGACGGGTTCTGGCAGCTGCGCAGGACGTTCCTGCCATGCGCCTACCCCGACCGCACCGGGGATCTCACCAGCATCACGTTGTGGTCCGACTTCTACTCCACCCGGGAACTGCGAGGCGCTCCGATGTACGCGGAGCTCTACGGCCGTCAGGGCCACCGCTTCAGCCTGCTCGTTTCCCTGCCCGCCCCCTTCGGCCACACCAGGAGGATGCAGATCTGGCGGGACGGCGGACGCGACTTCGACGAGCGCGACCGGCTCGTCCTGCAGTTGCTCAGACCGCACCTGCACGAGATCCACCTCCATGCCCGGCGACGCCGCGCGGGCGTCCCCCGGCTCACTCCACGAGAACTGGACGTCCTCCGGCTCGTCGCCGAAGGATTGAGCAACGCCGACATCGCGCGACGGCTGTTCGTCTCGGTCGGGACCGTGCGCAAGCACATCGAGCACATCTTCGATCGCACCGGCGTCCGCACTCGCGCCAAGGCGGTCGCGCTCGTCCTGCCGCACCTGGTCCTCGATCCGGCAACCGGATGGGACGGCGATCCGGGCCGATGAGTGAATTGCTGACCGAAGCCGACCTGCGTCTGCTCATGTCCGTGGTCGAAGAAGGCCGCCGCGATGAGCCGACCGCCGGGCTGCCGTGGGCGCTTCTCGACCGGCTGGCGCTGCTCATCCCCTGCGAAGCCATCTCCTGTCCCGAATTCGACCTTCCGCACGAGCTGCCGATGCGCGACCAGTGGTGGGAAGGTGGCGACCGGACACTCGAACTCGGCGCGGAGGGCGACGTCGAGGTCACCGAGTACTGGGAGTCGTTACGCAGCTTCGAACCGTGTACGTATCCCGAACGCACCGGGGATCGGCTGACGCCGGTCCGGTGGTCCGACTTCTACACCTGGACGCAGTTACGCGAAGTTCGGCATTACGCCGACTACCGCCGTGCCGAGGGTTTCCGGTACGGCATGCACCTCGCGATTCCCGCTCCGGCCGGCATCGTCCGCAAGATCTCCCTGTGGCGCGGGCCCGGCCACGACTTCACCGAACGCGATCGGCTGGTCCTCCAGCTCCTGCGTCCACACCTGTGGGAGATCCACGACGCCCGGCGCCACCCGGCCGGCTTGCCGAAACTGACCAACCGCGAACAGCAGGTTCTGCGTCTCGTGGACGCCGGGCTGGGCAACTCCGAAATCGCGCGTGAGCTGTACATCTCCGTAGCCACCGTGCGCAAGCACCTGGAGCACATCTTCGACCGCACCGGCGTCCGCACCCGCGGAGCGGCCGCCGCCGTCATGCGCGGACGCTGACCGGGACTCCGCGGGGTCACCCCAACGACTCCAGGTGCGTCGCCGCCTCTTCCGCGCCGCCGGCTGCCTCGAACGACTCGCGGATTCGCGCCGCCCCTTCCGCGTACTCCGGCGCCGACTCGATCGCCTTGCGGATGTCCGCCGCCTTCGCGCGGTCGAAGCGCAGCCGTACCCCCGCCGAAGCCGCGACCACCTGCTGGGCCAGCATCGACTGGTCGTCGCGGATCGGGGCGACCACCAACGGCACCCCGGCCGCCAACGCTTCGCACACCGTGTTGTGGCCGCCGTGGCAGACCACCGCCGATGCCCTCGCGAACACCGCCACCTGCGGGATCCGCCGGGCCAAGGTCACGCTCTCGCTGATCAGCGCGCCGGCCGGATCCACCACCAGCCCCTGCACCGACGGCATCCCGGCCAGCGCGTCCACGCTCTCCGCGAGGAACCTCGCGCCCGCCGAGGCGTTCGACGTCCCCAGCGTGACCACGACCAGCGGGCGTCCATCCACAACGGACCACTCGTCCGACGCGACCGGCAGCACCGGCCCGACGAACGCCACCGGCACCGCCAGGCGGGGATCTCCGGCCAAGGCGCGGGTCGTGAACGCCAGCACCAGGTGCGGTGAGAACCGCAGGTCGCCGAGCAGCACCCCGTGGCGAGCGCGCAGCCCGGCCTGGAGCTCCGACACCCAGGAGGCGATCTTCGGCAACGACCCCAGCGGGTCGGCCAGCTCGGTGGACGTCGAGGCCGACGTCGCCCACGGCAGCCCGCACCGCGCCGCCACCAGCGCCCCCGCCATAGCCTGCTGGTCCACCACGACCACGTCCGGCTCGAACGCCGAGACCGCCGCCGCCACGCCCGGCACCATCGCGTCCGCGAGCGGCACCAGGTACGACTCCCACAGGTACTTCAGCGCCGCGAACCCGCGCAACCCCGGCGGCCGCAGGGACAGCTCGAACGGCGCGGAATCCCCGGCCGGGAACGCCGGACCACCGACCAAAGTGGACAGAGCGGGCTCGGGACCGCACCAGGCGACGGAATGGCCCCGCGCGGAAAGCACGTCAGCCACCCCGCGCAACGGCGCCACGTGCCCGGCCAGTGGCGGCACGACCAGCAGGAACCTCACGCCGCGTGCCGCCCGATCCAGCGAAGCACCAGCTCGCGCACCTCGCGGTGCTGCTCGACCAGCACCGAATGCCCCTGCCCCTCGAACACGTGCAGCTCGCCGTTCGGCAGCAGCGACGTCAGGGCTTCGAGGTCGTCGGCCTGGTAGCCGTGACTGCCCAGGATGGACAGCACCGGGCAGCCGATCGCCGCCACCTGCTCCCACGTCAGCAACGGCCCGAGCGGGACCTCCTCGGCCATCTTCGTCGACGTGATCCGCTCGGCCGCCATCCGCGCGAGCCGCCGGTGGTGGGCGCTGAAGTTCGCCTCGATCCAGTCGAAGCTCTCCTCCACCTGCAGGAACCGCACGGTGTGCGCGAGGATCGCGCTCATCTTCTCCGCCCACACCTCGGTCGCCGGCTCGGATTCGATGCACACGATGCTGCGGACCCGGGACGGACACGCGACGGCGTAGCTGTAGGCCAGCGTGCCGCCGAAGCTGTTGCCCACCAGGTGCACCGGCCGGTCGACGCCGAGCTGCCGCAGCAGGTCGTCGAGGTCGGCGACGAAGTCCCCGAGCGTGTACCCGCGCTCCGGCCGCTCGGTCTTGCCGTGCCCGCGCAGGTCGTAGCTGATCACGTCGATCCCGGCGGCCGCGACCGGCGGGGCGAGGGTCAGGTAGAAGCTCGCCAGGCTGTCGGTGCCCATGCCGTGCAGGAACACCACGGTTTCGGTGCCGCCGGCGGGCACGAGCTGCACGTTCGTGCGCAGCCCGTTGACGGTCATCGTGGGCACGTGCGCTCCCCCACGAACCGGGCGATGTCGCCGACGGTCAGGCCGATGACGTCGTCGAGGTCCTTCTCCGCCAGGTACTCGGCGAGGTTGACGTCCGGCCCGAAGTGCTCGGCGAGGATGCTCGCGAAGGTCACCAGGTCGATGCTCTCCAGCTGGAGGTCCTCGTGGAACGTCGTGTCGGGCGTGATCTCGACGCCGAGGACTTCGGCGTCGCCGACGAGCTCGGCGAGCAGCTCGGCGACGACGTCGAACGTGGTGGACGCGATGGTCATTTCGTGCTCCCGAGGTGTGCGATGGCGGTGTCGCCGTCCAGCTCGACCGGGACGGCGAAGCGCGGCAGGTCCCGGTGCCGTCCGGACACCGTGCCGTCGTCGTGGACGCGGATTTCCGCCGGGTAGACGGGTTCGCCGAGCCGGGCGCGGACGGCGTCCTTGACGGCGATCCGCCGCAGCAGCCAGCCGCGCTGCTGCCGCGGCGGGACGGCGGCGAACTCGGCGCGTTCGGACGCGCTGAGGTAGATCCCGGCGTAGATGTCCCGCGCGGCGACCGTCGGCCAGCGGTCGGTGACGGCCACCGAGCCGTCGTCCCGCCGTTCGGCGAGGAGGTGCTCCGCCGGGAACGCGTAGACGCGGTGGGCGGCACGGTCGCACGGGAACCGGACGTCCCGCCAGCCTTCGATGCTCGCCAAAACGTCACCGTCGCCAGTCAGCTGGGCGTCCATCTCGAGGACGTCCGGCCGGGGCAACCGGACCCGCACCAGGCACTCGAGCCGCGTCCCGGGCGCCGGTTCGGGGCCGTGCCAGGTCAGCCGGCCGATCGAGCGCGGGAAGGCCAGGAGGTCGTCGGCCCGGGTGGCCATCAACCAGCAGCCGAGCAGCTGGCCGACGTTGTCGAGCAGGCCGCCGGGCGCGTCCGGGACGACCAGTTCGCCGCGGATGTGCTGCTCGCCGAGGCCTACCAGCCGGGCCAGGCCTTGGTACGCGGGGCCGTGGAACATCTCGCGCCGCGCGTAGACCTCGGCCGCGGACAGCGGCGGCGCCGTCTCCGGTCCGGGCACTTCGGCCCGGGCCGGTGGTGGCGAGAAGGTCCCGAGTTCGACGGTCATCAGCGCGTACGGCCCGATTTCGACGGTCACGTGGTCGCCCTCGCGGCTCATCGACAGCGGCACCTGCTGCGCCGGAGCGGCGATGAGCCAGCGGGAGAACACCGCGTCGCGCACCGCGACCGCCGCCGTCCCCGGCCAGGTGCGCTCGACGGCCCGGCAGGCGAGGTCGACCAGGGTCGTCGCGGGGACGACCGGACGGAAGTCCGACTCGTCGGGCCAGTCGTCGCGCTGCCGGAAGAACCGGTGGTCACGCAGGTACGGCATGGCGGCCAGGGACACGTCCACAGTGGACTCGACGCGGCGCCGGGCGGCCGCGACGACGTCCGCCGCGGCCTGGCGCGTTTCGGTGAGCAGCGCGGTGAACTCGGCGACGATCGGGTCCGGCACCCCGGCCGGCAGGCCCGGCTCGTCCAGCAGGCCGCGCGCCGACTCCCCCAGCGAGAGCAGGGAATTCCCGGTGGTGAGCCGGATCCGCCGCGGTTCCAGCGCCGCGAAGTCCGGGTCGCCGCCCTCGGTCCACAACGCGGTGGTGAGCCGCCGGAGCTGCGCGAGCCCGGGCCGGGTGCCGGACGCGGCCGCGACGACCAGGTGCCGCCGCTCGCCGAGCGTGTCGGCGACGAACGAGCCCAGCTGACCGGCACCGACCTGCACGAACACCCGGAACCCGGCGTCGTGCAGCGCCTCGGTCAGCTGCCGGAACCGGACCGGGCGCAGCAGGTGGTCGAGGTAGAGCCGGCGGACGTCGGCCGGGTCCGCCGGGTACGGCCGCGCGGTCGTCGCCGACCAGACCGGCAGCGCCGGCGCGCGCAGGTCCAGGTCCGCGACGAGCCGGGCGAAGGGCGTGAGGTGCGGTTCCATCAGCGGGGTGTGGAAGCCGGACCGGAACGGCAGGGTCGTGGCCACGATCCCCGCGCCCCGGCACGTCGCCGCGAAATCCGCGACGACGTCCGGCGGCCCGCACACGATCGTCTGCTTCGCCGCGTTTTCGTGGGAAACGACCAGGTCAGCGGGCAGCAGCTCGGCCACGCGGGCCGCCGAGGCGCCCAGCACGAGGTAGTCCGCCTCCGGCAGCTCGAAGCCGTCCGGCCAGTAGCGCGCCACCGCGTCCGGTGCCGCCGTGTACATCCCGGCGGCCTGCATCGCGGTCCACTCCCCGACGCTGTGCCCGGCGAGCGCGTCCGGCCGGATCCGCAGCCGCCGCAGGACGTCGTCGAGCAGCAACCCGGCCGCCGACACGCTCGCCGCGCGGTCGAGCACACTCGCCGTCGACCACTGTGGACGGTCGAGCGCGAAGTGCCGGGCGACGTCGTCGAGGCGGGGTTCGCCGCCCGCTTCCAGTCCCGGGTGGACGAAGGCCGTCTTCCCGCCAGGCAGCAGGGGATCGACGCTGCACCAGATGTCGCCGGCGCCGTGCCACGACCGGCCCTCGGCGGCCACCTTGGCGATCACCCGCCGGGCCGTGGCCCGCTTGCGCTCGTCGGGGCCGACGATCCCGAGCCGGCACGGGCCGTCCCCCGCGCCGGGCGTGTCGAGCTGGTCCAGGAGGTCCTCCGGCGTGCGCGCGGCCAGACGCAGCACGCGTTCCGGCTCGTCGACCCGCACCCGCCGCTTCGGAGCCGGATCCCCGGCTTCGAGCACGACGTGGGCGTTCACCCCGCCGAAGCCGAACGCGTTGACCGCGGCCACCCGCGGCAGCGCGCCCCACGGCTCGGCCTCGGCCAGCACCCGGAACCGGGTCTTGTCGAGCAGCGGGTTCGGGTCGGCGCAGTGCAGCGTCGGCGGCAGGACGCCGTGGTGCAGCGCGAGGGCCACCTTGACCAGCCCGGCGACCCCGGCGGTCGGCAGCGTGTGCCCGATCATCGACTTCACCGAGCCGATCACCGCGCGGCGCCCGGCCGCCGGGCCGAAGACGTCGGCGACCGTGGTCAGCTCGGCGGCGTCCCCGGCGGGGGTCGCGGTGCCGTGCGCTTCCAGCAGGCCGATTTCCGCGGGATCGCGGCCCGCCCAGGCGCGGCGCAGGGCAAGGGTCTGGCCGGCGACGGACGGGCTGAGCAGGCTCGCACCCCGCCCGTCGCTCGACGTGCCGCAGCCGCGGATCACGGCGTACACGCGGTCGCCGTCGCGGCGGGCGTCGGCCAGCCGCTTGAGCACGACGATCGCGGTGCCCTCACCGATGAGCATGCCGTCCGCGTCGCGCGACAGCGGGCTGATCCGCTGGCTCGGCGACAGCGCGCCGAGCTGGGTGAACAGCGACCACAGCGTGTCGTCCTGCGTCTGGTGCGCGCCGCCGGCGAGCACGACGTCGCAGCGGCCGCGGGCCAGCTCGCCGATCGCCTGGTCGACGGCGACCAGCGAAGACGCGCAGGCGGCGTCGACGGTATACGCCGGGCCGCCGAGGTCGAGCCGGTTCGCCACCCGCGCGGCGGCGAGGTTCGGCACCAGCCCGGCGGCGGTCTCGGGCCGGAACTCGCCGAGCGGTTCCAGCAGCGCCGTCCGCAACCGTTCGAGGACGGCCGGACCGGCCGACGGCATCAGCTCGCCGACCGTGCGGGTGATCTGCCGGACGGTGCGGACGCGCTGGTCGAAGCCCTGCAGCCCGGGCGAGAGGTAGCCGCCGCGGCCGAGCACGACGCCGATCCGCTCGGGGTCGCCGAGCCGGCCGAGGCCACCGGCGTCCGCGACCGCGCCGACGGCGACGGCCAGCGCCGTCAGTTGGTCCGGCTCGGTGCCGTCGAGGGACGTCGGCGGGACACCGTGGGCGACCGGGTCGAAGTCGAGGGTGTCCGCGGTGAAGCCGCCACGCCGGCCGTGGGTGCGGTCCGGCGCGGCGCCGTCGCGGCCGTGGAACTCCGGGTCCCGCCGGTGCGGCGGGACGTCGGTGACGGCGTCGGTGCCGTCGACCAGGTTCCGCCAGTACTGGTCCACTGTGGACGCGCCGGGCAGGAACACGCCCATGCCGACGATCGCGACCGGGGTCACCACAGCGACGCCGTGTACAGCACCGCACGGTCCGTGCCGTAGGCGAGTTCGCGCAGCAGTGCCGCGGTGGCGCCGGCCGGGTCGAGCAGGGCGACGTCCCGGCGTTCGTACTCGCGCGCCAGCTCCGGCGAGACCATGCCGCCGTGGTCCGGCTCCGGCGCCCACGGTCCCCAGTGGACGGTGACGGCACGACCCGGCCAAGCCGTACCGAGGGTTTCCAGCGCGTCGTTCGCGGCGGCGTAGTCGGTCTGGCCGCGGTTGCCGAGCACGGCGGCGATGCTGCCGAAGAAGGCGACGAACCCGGGTTCGGCCTGGAGCGCTTCGAGCAGGGCGCGTGCACCGTCCACTTTGGTGTCGAAGACGGTCCGGAACGACGCTTCGTCCTTGTCCGCCATCAGCTTGTCGTCGATCACCCCGGCGGCGAAGACGACGCCGTCGACCCGGCCGCCCAGGTCCTCGACCAGCCGGCGGACCGCGTCCGCGTCACGGACGTCGAGCGCGTGGTAGGCCGGCGCACCGCCGGCGGCGCGGATCTGGTCGAGGGTCCGGCCGATCTCGCGCTGGGCCAGCACGGTCCGCACCCGGCGTTCGATGCCGGCCACCGAGCCGCCGCGGCCGGCGAGCACCGCCCGCATCGCGGCCGGATCGGCGGGCAGGTCGTTCGGTTCGCCGGGCCACGGCGTGCGCCCGGCCAGCTCGATCCGGGCCCCGGAGGCGGCGAAGGCGACCGCCGCGTGGGCGGTGATCCCCCGGGCCCCGCCGATCAGCAGCACGACGGAGTCCGGGCCCAGGCCCAGCGCGGCGAGTTCGCCGCTGACCGGACCGGCGCCGGAGTAGGCGATCGACGGCAGGTCCGCCGGCCGCGGCTCGACGGTGAACCGGCCGGCGTTGTCGTGCCCGACGACCGCGGGGCCGTCGCTGAGGGCTTCGTCCACCAGCGTTTTCGCCACGTCCTGCGTGACCTCGACGAGCCGCGTGACCCCCTCGCGTTCCAGCGCGGCCGACCGGACCAGGCCCCTCAGCCCGGGGACCGCGTCCGGCTCCGCCGCCACGAGAACGTCCCCGCGCAGCGCCTTGAGCCGGGTGAACACCTCGGTGAGGTCGCGGGCGAACAGCACGGTGAGGTCCGCGTCCCCGGTGACGACTTCCGCCCCGGCCGCGGCGAACGCGGCCCGCACGGCGTCGTCCGGCGCGGCCACGGTCTTCCCGCGCAGCCGCCCGGGATCCGGGTCGAGCGGCACCGGTACCCGCTCGAGCCGGTACCGGGTGGGCGCTTGCGTGGCCGGCGTGGGGTTCAGCCAGCTTTCCAGGTGTGCGGTCAGCGCGTTCGCCGTGCGGTCGCGGCTGAGCTGGTCGGTGCGGTCGTCGGTGGGGAGGCCGAGGCGGGACAGCAGCGTGCCGGCGATTTCGGTCCGCTTGATGGAGTCGATCGAGAGGTCGGCTTCCAGGTCGAGGTCGCCGGCGATCATCTCGGCCGGGTAGCCGGTGCGCTCGCTGATCACGCCGATCACCGTGCCGAGGACGTCGGCCGGGGCTTCGGGTTCCGGCTGCGGCTCTTCGATCCGCCGCTCGTCGAGCACCACCGGGACCGGGGCGGGCGCCGGACCGGGCGCGGGTGCGCTGCCGAGGTAGCCGAGCATGACCTCCCGCTGGGCGGCGACGAGCTCGCGGGTGGTGCGCAGGAAGTCCACGATCGCCTGGTCGCGGCCGGGCGCGGGCTGGGTCATGGCGGTACTCCGGATTCGTCGGGCCGGGGGCAGGGCGGGGACGGCGGAGCCGGGCGCGCGGACGGACCGCCCGTCCACGGCCCAGGCGGTCGGGGACGGTTCGGGGGGCTTCGGCCTGGCCAGCCGCTCGGTCCGGACGTCGACCCCGGCTTCGGCCAGTGCGGTGAGCGCGGCCAGGAAGCCGGTGAGGTCGGGCCCGCAGGCGACGACGGTGTGCGGCCGGTCGCCGAGGATGTCCTTGACCAGCCTCGACAGGACCCGCCCCGGCCCGGCTTCGACGAAGATGCGCGCTCCGGCCGCGTACATGGCCTCGATCTGATCGAGGAACCGCACGGGGGCACCGATCTGCGCGGCCAGTTCGCCGCGCACGTCGTCTTCGTACGGCTGGGCGGTCCGGTTGGCCCACACGGGTTTCCGCGGCGTCCCGATCGTCGCTTCGCTCAGCTCCCGGGCGAACACCTCGCCCGCACCGGCGACCAGCGGGCTGTGGAAGGCACAGGCGACGGGGATCCGCTGGGCGGAGACGCCGACTTCTTCGAGCCGCCGGATGGCCCGTTCGACCGCGGCGACGGGTCCGGAGAGGACGACCTGCTCGGGTGCGTTGTGGTTGGCGACGACGACGTCCGGGCCGATCAGCGTGGCGGGGAGCATGTCGCGGTTCGCTTTGACGGCGGCCATCGTCCCGGGCCGGGCGACCTGCGCGATGGCTTGCGCGCGAGCCCGGCTGAGGCGCAGGAGGGTCGCGGTGTCGAAGGCCCCGGCGACGGAGAGGGCCACGAGTTCGCCGTAGCTGTGCCCGGCCAGGAAGTCGGGGTGGACGTTGAGCTGGCCGAGAAGCTTCACGACGGCGGTTTCGACGAGCCCGAGCGCGGGCTGGGCGACCCGGGTGTCGGTGAGGGCGCTTTCCCGGGCGTCGGCGGCCTCGGCGGTGAAGGCTCGGGGCGGAAAGGCCGTCGCGGCGACGTCGGGCGCGAGGCGAAGGAGTTCGGCGAGTTCGGGGAAGTGGACGAAGAGCTCGGCGAGCATGCCGGTGCGCTGGCTGCCCTGGCCGGGGAAGAGAAAGGCGATCTTGCCGGAGTCGCCGGCCGCGGCGAGCCCGCCGGGATTGCCTGCCGCGGCGATCTTGCCGGAGTCGCCAGCCGCGGCGAGCTCGCCGGAGTCGGCCGCAGCGATCTTGCCGAGGTCGCCGGCCGCAGCGAGCCCGCCGGGATCGCCTGCCGCGGCGATCTTGCCGGAGTCGGCCGCGCCGTGCCGCCTCGCCGTGGGCGGCTGCTGCCCCGCCACCGCGCGTTCCAGCTCGGCCAAAGCCTTCTCGGCCGCCGGTGTCCAATCCCGCAACCCGTGCCGGCGATCCGGGGCCACCGGTGCCGCGCCCAGGACGGCGTGGAAGTTCGTCCCCCCGAAGCCGAACGCGCTCACTCCGGCGAGCCGGGCCGGGTGCGCCCACGGCCGGGCCGCCGTCGTGAACGTGAACGGGCTCGCGGCCGGGTCCCAGGCGTCGTTCGGCCTGGTCAGCTGCAACGTCGGCGGGACCACCTCGTGCCACAGCGCCAGCGCCGCCTTGATCAGCCCCGCCAAGCCCGCCGCGCACTTCGTGTGGCCGATCTGGCTCTTCACCGACCCGAGCACGCACGAACCCGCCTCCGCGCCCGCCTCCGCGAAGAACGCCGTCAGCGTGCGCAGCTCGGTGGCGTCGCCCACCACCGTTCCCGTGCCGTGGGCCTCCACCAGCCCCACGTCCACAGGGGACACTCCCGCGTCGCGGTACGCCCGCTCCAGCGCCCGGCGCTGCCCGTCCGGCCGCGGCGCCGTCAAGCCGAGCGCCTTGCCGTCACTGGCCGCGCCGACGCCCTTGACCAGTGCGTAGATCCGGTCGCCGTCGCGCTCGGCGTCGGACCGGCGCTTCAGCACCAGGCACGCCACGCCCTCACCCAGCGCGATGCCGTCGGCGGCCGCGTCGAACGGACGGCAGCGGCCCGTCGGGGACAGCGCGCCCGCCGACGTGAACATCAGGTAGTCGTGGATGCCGTTGTGCAGGTCGACCGCGCCGCAGAGGACCAGCGAACTCGTGCCGGCGCGCAATTCCTTCGCCGCGAGGTCGAGCGCGGCCAGCGACGAGCCGCACGCCGCGTCCACCGTGTAGTTCGCGCCGCCGAGGTCGAGGCGGTTCGCGATCCGGCCGGAAATGACGTTGGCCAGCGTGCCCGGGAACGTGTCTTCGGTCGGCTCGGGCAGCTGGGCGAGCAGCTCGGGCGGCACTTCGTCGAGGTAGCCGTCGAGCAGGGACCGCAGCGTGCCCGCGTTCGCCAGGTCACCGCCGGCCTCCGCGCCGAACACCACGCTCGTGTGCTCGCGGTCGAAGTCCCGGTTCGCGTACCCGGCGTCGGCCAGCGCGCGGCGCGCCGTCTCCAGGGCCACCAGCTGCGCCGGGTCGATGCTGCCCATCGCCGACGGCGGGATGCCGAATTCCAGGGGGTCGACGTCCAGCTCGGGCAGGAAGCCGCCCCACTTCGACGTCGACTGTCCGAAGTAGACGTCCGGGTCCCAGCGCTCGCGGGGGACTTCGGTGACGGCGTCGTCGCCGCGGAGGATGGCCGACCAGAACGCCGGCAGGTCGGACGCGCCGGGGAAGGTGCAGGCCATGCCGATGATCGCGAGGTCGCCGGAGTCCGGCACCGGTTCTTCCGGGCGGACGAACGTCTTCCCGGCGGTGACCTCGCGGTGCAGCTCGGCGATGGTCGACCGGCGGTCGCGCAGGACAGCCACCTCGCCCGCCATGAACATCCCCTCGGCCAGCTGGGTGGCCGTGTCGAGGGCCTCGCCGTCGCGGCGGACGCCCTTGCTGGCGACGCGCAGCCGTCCGGTGTTCAGCTCCTCCAGCCGTTGCCACGCTTCGGGTGTGTCCCCCAGACCGGCTTTGACCTGCGCGAACTCCGCCGTGTACGGGCTGGGCAGGCAGCGCGTGCGGTGGCCCGGCGCGGTTTCCAGCGTGACGGTCGTGTCCGCGGCGAGCGCGCGGTCCTGGAACAGGCCGGTGATCGCGCCGTGCGCCACGGCTTCTTCGGTGAACAGGTAGGCGGTGCCCATCAGGACGCCGGCGGCGTCGAGCGGCTCGGCCATCGCGGCGACCATGGCGGCCGAACGGGCGTCGTGGATCCCGCCTGCGAAGAGCACCTCGACGTCCTTCGCGGCGCCGAGGACGGCCAGTTGTTCCTCCCACAGCGCGAAACTCGCCTTCGGGCCGACGTGCCCGCCGCACTCGGCGCCCTCGAAGACGAACCGGCGGATCCCGGCGTCGAGGTACTGGCGAAGCAGGACCGGCGAGGGCACGTGCAGGAACGTCGCGATCCCCTCGGCTTCCAGGGCCTTGGCCTGCCCCGGTTTGCCGCCCGCCACCAGCACGCACCGCGGCCGCGCCACGCGGATCGCGGCGAGCTGGGCGACGCGCAGGTCGTCGGGGACGAAGCCGAGGATGCCCGCGCCCCAGGGGCGGTCGCCGAGGCGCTCGGCGGTCCGGGCGAGCAGCTCGGTGGTGCGCGCACCGTTCGCCGTGGCGACCGCGACGAACGGGAACCCGCCCGCGTCGGCGACCGCGGCCGCGAAGCCCGGCTGATCGCTCACCCGCGTCATCGGGCCCTGGACGACCGGGAGCGCACTGCCCAGCGTCGCGCACAACCGCGTGCCGAGGCCGGCCGAGAGCACCTGAGCGCCGACGATCCGTCCGACGTCCACAGTGGATTCGACGACGACGCCCGCCGCGCCTCCGGCGAGCGCACCCACCGCCGTCCGCGGCCCGGCCACGCGGCCCCAGACCGGGACGTCGAAGGTGTTCAGGAGCTGTTGCAGCAGAACGAAGTCACTCAGGTCACCACCGCGGGCGACGAGTCCCAGCGCGCCGCCGCGAACGGCTTCGGCGGCCGTGGCGACGTCCGCGACCTCGGCGAGCGCCCCGGCCCACGGCGCTTTCGTGCGGACGGCGAAGGCCGCACCCAAGGGCACCGGGCCGTCCGTCCGCACCGCGTACGGCACCCGGACGCGGGCCGCGACCAGCCGCAGGTCCGCGGGATCGGCACCGTCGAGGACGCCGAGGCCGCCGCCGCGCGCGACCGCGGCGACCACGTCGGGATCGCCGACCCCCAGGCACCGCAGCCGACGAGCGTGCGACGGCGGGACGAGCTCGGCCATCGGCGGACCTCCTGTGCGCGGGGCGTTGCGATCTTCAGGAATAACGCACGAGGCACCGGAAACGCAATACTCGTGCTAACGTGCAAAACCGTGGAACAAGGCAAGATCATGGCCCTGAGCAGCACTTTTATCACCTGCATCGCAACCAGGAAATACATTTCCCGCACGCACGTGACAATTCGAAGCTGAAATATCTGGAGCTCGCGTGGAACTGACTGGACGCGTGGTCGCGCTGACCGGCGCGGCACACGGAATCGGGGCCGCCATGGCCCGCCGCTTCGCCGCGGAAGGCGCGGCCGGGGTGGTCGTGTCCGACGTGGACGCCGCCGGCGCCGCCCGGGTGGCGGCCGAGATCACCGCCGCGGGCGGCCGCGCCGTCGGGGTGGCCGCCGACGCGACGTCCAAAAAGGACCTGAAGGCCCTGGTCGCGACGGCCCGCGCGGAGTTCGGCCACCTCGACGTGTTCTGCGCCAACGCGGGCGCCGCGTTCGGCACCGGCGTGCACGCGGCCGACGAGCAGTGGCAGCGGTCGTGGGAGATCAACGTCATGCAGCACGTCCACGCCGCGCAGGTGGTGTTGCCCGCGATGCTGGCCCGCGGCGAAGGGTATCTGCTGATCACGGCGTCGGGTGCCGGCCTGCTCGGCATCCCGGGCGACGCGCCCTACTCCGTCACCAAGCACGCGGCCGTCGGCCTCGCCGAGTGGCTGGCGATCACCTACCGGCCGCGCGGGGTGCGGGTCAGCGCGCTGTGCCCGCTCGGCGTCCGGACGGCGCTGCTGGAGCCCGGCATCGCCGCCGGCCACCCGGCCGCGCTGGCCATCGCCGCGGCGGCCCCGCTGATCGACCCCGAAGACGTCGCCGAGGCGGTCGTGCGCGGGCTCGGCGCGGAGGAATTCCTGATCCTGCCGCACGAATCGGTGCGGGAGTCCTTCGCGCGCAAGGCCGGCGCGGTCGACGCGTGGATCGACGAGATGGCCGTGGGAGGCTGACGTGGAGTACCGCAGGGTCGGCGCGAGCGGCCTCGCCGTCAGCGAGATCGCCTACGGCAACTGGCTGACGCACAGCGCGCCCGGCTGCGTCGCGGCGGCGCTGGACGCGGGTATCACGACGTTCCACACCGCGGCGGCCTGGGACGGCGGCGCCGCCGAAGCCGCGTTCGGAGCGGCGTTCGCCGGCGTGCGCCGCGAAGACCTGGTGCTGTGCACCGGCGTGTTCTGGCCGGAAGGGCCGGGCCCCAACGACGCGGGGTTGAGCCGCAAGCACGTGATCGCGTCCCTGGAGGGCTCGCTGCGGCGGCTGCGCACCGACTACGTCGACGTCCACCAGCTGCTGCGCTTCGACTACCGCACGCCGGTCGCGGAGACGTTCCTCGCGCTGTCGGACCTGGTGCGGCAGGGGAAGATCCGGTACGTGGGCACGTCGGAGTGGACGGCCGAGCAGCTGCTCCAGGCCCACGAAGCCGCCACGCGGTACGACGTGCCGCTGATCGCCAACCAGCCGCACTACTCGATGCTGTGGCGGGTGCCCGAGGCGCAGGTGATGCCGGTGGGCGCGCGGATCGGCGTCGGGCAGTTCGCTTCGGTGCCGCTCGCGCAGGGCGTGCTGACCGGCAAGTACCGGACGGGGCGGATTCCGGCGGGCTCACGCGGGGCCGGGCCGTCGTCCGCGCGGCCGTTGCTCCTGCCGGAGCTGCTGGAGCGGGTGGAGCTGCTGCGCGGCGTCGCGGACGACGCCGGCCTGACGATGGCCCAGCTCGCGCTGGCGTGGACGTTGCAGCACGAGACGGTCGCCTCGGCGGTCGCCGGCGCGAGCACACCGGAGCAGGTCACGGAGAACGCCAAGGCCGCCGGCGTCCGCCTCGACCTCGACGTGCTGACCCGGATCGACCACCTGCTCGGCAGCTTCGTCCAGACCGACCCGCGGCTGGTGTGGTCGCCGCCGGCCCAGCTGACCTAGCCTGCGCCCAGGCAGACGAACGGGCGCCGGAACGGATCGACGGCGATCGCGTCGGCCAGCGCGAGCGCCGGGCTCTCCCGGACGGCCAGCGCGCGGTAGTAGTCGTCCATCGCGGCGGCCGAGGCGAGGTCGCCGACGCGGGACAGCGGCGCGATCACCGTCCGGGAGCCGCTGGCCAGCAGCGCGCTGGCGAAGCCGAGGGCTTCGTCGCCGGGCCGGATCCGGTTCATCGCGAGCTCGCACGCGGCGAACACGACCTGCCGCGGCGGCTGCCGGAGCCCGGCCATCTCGTGCCCGAAGAGGGCACCGTCGGCGAGTTCGAGCCGGGAGAACAGCGCGTTCTCCGGCTCGTGGGCGCCGTGCGCGGCGAAGTGCGCGAGCTTGGCGCCGTCCATCGCGCGCAGCACGGACTTCACGGTGGCCTTGGCCCCGGTCATCGTCGTCGCGGTGCGGTAGTGCGTGGTGAGTTTCTCCAGCTCACCGCGGGCGCCGGCCAGCCCGGGCCCGCGGACGAGCACGATCTTGCGCGCCCGCGACGACTTCGTCAGCTCGGCGGCGAGCCACGCTGTCGCCGACGGCGCGACGACGGTCGGCCGCCCCCGCAACCCGGGCAGCACCCCCCACGGCACGGCGTACAGCGGCCCGGTCGGGACGACGACCAGTTCGCGGTCGCCGATGAGGTCGGCGAGGGGCTGGATGAGCTGCGTATCGAGCTTGTCCGCCTGCTTGTGCGCCGACGTCATGACGACCTCGGCCAGCCGCTCGGGCAGGTTGTCGGGGGCCAGGGCGTCGAGGTCGACGTTGAGCACGCGCGCGGATTCGGCGGCGGATTCTGCGGACCCGAGCCGCACGAGCCGGCACTCGCCCCCGGCGACGACGACGGCGACGAGCTCGTCCCCGGAGGCGGCGAAGCTGACCATGGCCCGCTCGCCGAGCCGCGCGACGACCTCGGCCAGCCCGGCCACCGGCCGCGGCCGGCCCCACCGCCCGGTGTGCCAGCCGAGCCGCTGGGCTTCCCGCAGCCGTTCGTTGTACTTCGCCCGCAGCCCGGCGATGGGGTGGCCGTCGTGCTGGGCTTCCTGGATGGCCTGCCCGAGCCCCCGCACCTCGGCCACGCGCGCGGCGAGCTCCGGATCGGTCCCGGCGGAGAGCGGTTCGTAGCGGTAGGTCTGGGCGCGCGTCCGTTCGAGCCAGACGAACAGCCGCCGCGCATCGTTGCGCTCCAGCACGAGCTTCACGGCGAGATCGGCCAGCTCCTGCCCGTGCAGAGCGGTTCCGGAGACGAGGTCCAGCCCACCCATCCGATCCCGGACGGCATCGAGCTCGGTGAGCCCGGACCGGATCTCGGTGAGCGCCTTCGCCCGGTCCCCCTGGGCAACGGCGAGCTCGGCCCGGCAGAGCCGCCGGAGCATCCGGTAGTCGATGGGGGTCAGCTGACCCGGGCGAGGGACCTTCTGGAGGGTCTCGACGGCCCGCTTGAGGTTCCCGCGCCGGACGTCCAGCCGGACGGCGAGCATCCGCGCGGTGGCGGCCTGCTCGGTCAGGCGCGGAACCGGCAGCGTCTCGGCGGTCCGGATCGCCCGGTGGGGCAGCGCCGCCGGGATTTCCCCGGACCGCAGTGCTTCCCGGACGTCCGCCTGCAGGCCGATGATCTTCGCGTTCCCGACGCAGGTCTGGCAGCCCACCTTGAGCATCCGGCGCCGGGCCGACCCGGCCATCTGCCGGGCGAGCCCGAGCTCGTCCGCCATCAGCGCGGCTTCCGCGCGGTGCAGCTCGATGTAGGCCAGCTCGCGGGTGACGCTCGGCTGCGACTGCATCGCCGCCATCAGGTCGTCGAGGTGTTCGCCCGCCTCACCGGCCAGGCCCGCGGCCAGCAGCGCCTCGGCCTGCTCCAGCCGGAGCTGCGACGGCACGTCGAGATCGAGCGCCCGGTACGACCGCTCGCTGACCTCGTACAGGCGCAGCGCCTCCGGCACGTCGCCGGTCCGCAGGGCCAGGGTGCCGAGGAACCGGCGCCCGTCCGCCGCGTCGGCGCGCAGCTCGAACTTCTCCGCGAGCTCGATCGCGCGGTTGAGGTCTTCGCGGGCCTGGGCGACGTTGCCGAGCTTCGTGTGGACCCAGCCGGTGGCGGCCAGGGTCTGGACCAGGCCGACCATCCGGGGCTCGGGTTCGGGGGTGTGGTCGAGCCAGTAGCGCCGGTGCTCCATCGACGCGGCGAAGTACGCGAGGCTCTCCTCGTTCCGGCCGACGCTCATCAGCCGCGCCCCGTAGTTGTGCTCCAGCGCCGCACTCAGCTCGGCGCGCACGACGGGGTCGACCACCCCGTTGATCAGCAAGCGGACGTCGTTCAGCCCGGCCAGGCCGGCCTTGAAGTCTCCGGTGATCTCCGACGTGAGTGCCACGAGCGTGCTGGAGAGCCGGATCCGCGTGATCATCCAGTCGGTGTGGTGCTCGGGTTCGACCGGATACATCGCCTCCAGCAGGCCCATCCCCTTGCGGAGGAGGCGGACACCCTCGTGGAAACGCCCGAGGCAGGAGACGTCCGAAGCGGTCTGCTGGAGTTTGCGGACCCTGTCGATGGTCTCGGACGGGTCCAGCTTTGTCACAGGCACTCTCCTATGACAGCACAGGCGAAAGCAGAACGGAGCCCGCCTACCGGTCAAAGATCGGCAGGCGGGCGGTCACAGCTTGGTGAAGCTCAGTTGACCTTCTGGTAGCACGGAGGTGCGCAGTTCGGCGTCACGACCGGCTCTTCCTTCAGGTGGTCGTGACCGACGTGCACCCAGCCGAACTGGTCGGGTTCGGGGTGCGGGACCACCGGGCCGGCCTTCTCGACCGGCTCCGGCGTTTCCTCCGGCTTGACATCCGTGGGCGTCGACATGGTCGATCTCCTCTCCCCTGGGGATCTTCATGGGGACGCTGCCGTGACGGTGAGTCCCCCTGTCGCGAGGCCCTCTCCCCGCGAACGGACCAATAGTTTCACATCGGAGCAATGATCGGGAGAGTTTTTGCTACGGAAAGTCAGTCCGAAGCGCGTGAGCAGCGTTGATGTCCCGCCCGGAACGTCCTAAAGGGTGAAGTCTGTAACGACGTCCACTACAGACGTGCATTCCGCCCCCTGGGCGAGCGGTGTTGCTCCGGATACGGACCGTGACGACCGGACGGTCCGGCCCGAGTGTCCCGTGTGGACGGCTAAGCCGTCGCCGCCGCGTGGACCGCGCGAACCAGGCGAGCGTTTTCCGGGGCCGCGCCGCCCGGGAAGGCGAACCGGCGGCGGTTGTAGCCGTACGCGAGACCGCTGCGGGGGTCGGCGAAGGCCTGGGAGCCGGCCGCGCCACTGTGGCCGAAGGCGCCCTGGCCCAGCACCGGGTAGTCGTCCGAGACGATCGCGAAGCCGAGCCCGAACGCGTTGCGGTTGCGGGTCGAGAGGTCGTCCCCGATCGAGTGGATCTGCGCGAACTCGGCCGCGGTCTCCGGACGCAGCAGCGGCTCCGGGCCGCCGATCACCGCCGCGTACATGCCGGCCAGGCCCCGGGCCGACGCGACGCCGCCCACCGACGCCGGGCTCAGCTGCCGGACCAGCTTGAGGTTCGGCAGCTCCCAGAGCTCGGGCGCCTTCGGGTGGTTGCGGTTGAAGGCGATGCCCGTGATGCTGTCCGGCCCGGTCGCGTTCGCCTCCAGCTCGGCCAGCTGCTCCGGCGTCGGCAGCATCGGCTGCGTGGTGAGGAAGCGCGGCTCCAGCTCCTCGGGCAGCCCGAGGTAGAAGTCCAGGCCGAACGGCTTCCGGACGCGCTCTTCGAAGTGCTCCTGGATGCTGCGGCCGGTGACGCGCCGGACGACCTCGCCGGTCAGGGCGCCGATCACGAGAGCGTGGTAGCCGAACGCGGTGCCGGGCCGCCAGTAAGGCCGCTGCGGGGCGAGCCGCTCGGCAATGACGCGATCGTCGGCGAGCTCTTCGGCGCTGAACCCCTCATCGGCACCCACGACGCCGGCGCGGTGCGCGAGCAGGTCCCGCAGGGTGATGGCGTCCTTGCCGGCGGCGCCGAACTCCGGCCAGTAGTGGGCGACCCGCTGATCGAGCTCGAGCACACCGTCCTGCACGAGCAGCGCGACGACCAGGTGCGCGGCCCCCTTCGTGGAGGAGAAGACGCCGGTCAGCGAGTCACCGGTGATGGCGGGCCCGGTCCACAGGTCGACGACCCGTTCGCCGCCGACGTGCGCAACGAGCTGCGCGGCGTAGTCACCGCCTTGATCGACCGCAACGGCGGCGAACTCCTCCCGGACGGACTCGAACCCAGCGGCAACGGTCCCCTGCACGTGCTCGGACATGGCGGCTCCCTCGGTGATCTCGACGTCTGCGCCAGGAACCAACCCACGAGAAGCCGAGGTATTCCGGCCGTTCGGTGTTTCGGAACGCGGTAGAGACGCGGCCGCGCGGGTACCAGTCCGATCATGAAGCTGACTTCCACCGTGCTCGGCACGCCGGAACCCCGCGCGCTCGCCGAGTTCTATTCGAAGCTCCTCGGCTGGCCGATCCGCACGGACGAGCCGGAGTGGGTGACCCTCTGCCCGGACGACGGCAGCGCCGGCCTGTCGTTCCAGCTGGAGACCGGGCACATCCCGCCGGTGTGGCCGCAGGCCGAAGGTGCCCAGCAGATGCAACTGCACCTGGACATCGAGGTGGATGATTTAGAGCAGGCAACGGCGGCGGCGACCGCGGCGGGCGCGGTGGTCGCCGAGTTCCAGCCGCAGGAGGACGTTCGAGTGTGCTTCGACCCGGCCGGGCATCCGTTCTGTCTTTGGACGCGCGAAGGGTGAGGTTGGGCCGGGGCTGCTTACCTAGGATTCACGCTGAAGCGGGCAGCGACGGTCGCCGAGGTTGGCGCCTTCGGCGGGGCGCTGGTCGAGGGCCTTGGTCTAGCGCGGTTCCCGATGTGTCGCGTGATCCGGGCGGACTTTCGCGGGCGGGCCGGCCGGGGAGGCGTGCGCGGCCGGGTCGATTCCGCGCAACGCAGCGGGACGGGTGTTGTGCCAGCACGGAGGTGCTTAGTGGCGCGGAAGCCTCACGCGGGTCATCAGCAGGTGGGCAGGCGCCGTCGGTACGGAACCACTCCAGCAGAGTGGACGAAAGCCGGTGACCCGGAAACACGGCGCGGGTCACCAGCGGGGCAAACCGGGCACGAAGGCACAGCGCAGCCCGGCAACAGACGGCCAGGTACGAAGGCACGACGCAGACCGGCAACAGGGCCGGCAGGCGCGCGGGCACGGAGGCACGACGCAGGCCAGCAACAGGCGGGCAGGCGCGCAGAGCGCCCCGGGCCCGGTTCAGGACGCCAGCGGGCGCGGGCGGGCGCTAAGGGCGCAGGAGCCCGGCGCGGGCCATCAGCGGGGCGGG
>NZ_JBSGJD010000150.1:0-24121 GCF_053605405.1 Amycolatopsis sp. NPDC003861 | reverse complement strand
GCCGCGGCCTTCGACGTCAACGCCGTCTGCAGCGGCTTCGTCTACGCCCTGGCCACGGCCGCCGGGTTCATCGCGGGCGGGCTGGCCGAGCGCGTAGCCACCAGACTCCGGAGCACGCCGGGTCGGGAACCCGCCGGACTCCGGACGGGCGTAATCCTCGCCCACCTCCGGCGAGCGCCGGGTCGGGAACCCGCCCGACTCCGGACGGGCGTAATCCTCGCCGAACTCCGGCGAGCGCCGGGTCGCGAATCCCCCGGACTCCGGGCGAGCGTAATCCTCGCCCACCTCCGGAGAGCGCTTGCCGTGGTAGGCCGTGGGCTCCTGGCGGTCGTCCTCACCCGCGTACGAGCGTGAACGCCTGGCCCGCCGCCCCGTGGGCTCGTCCTCGACGGGCTCGGGCGCGACGTACTCTTCCTCGTCGTCGGCCGAGGAGCCCCACTCGCGGGTGTCCTCGTCCGTGTAGCCCTCCGCGTCCGGCTGTGGGCGGGACGGCTTGCGCTTCGGCATGATCATCGACAGCGTCGACATGTCGAACTTGCTGGGCGAATCGAAACCCTCGCGCTCGGTGCCGCGGTGCAGTGCGTCCCAGCCGCTGGAGTCCGGATCGTCGAATCCCGAAATCCTCATCTCGCCCTACCCACGCACGCCACCCTGCAGCTGGGCGCGCAGCTCGGGGGTGATCTGCTGGCCGACCCGCTCGACGAGCAGGGTCATCTCGTACGCGACCGTGCCGATGTCGCACGTCGGCGCGGCCAGCACGGCCAGCGACGAGCCGTCCGAAACGGACATCAGGAACAAGTAGCCGCGCTCCATCTCCACCACGGTCTGGTTGACGCCACCCGCTTCGAAGCAGCGCGCGGCCCCCGCCGTCAGGCTGATCAGCCCGGACGCCACCGCCGACAGCTGTTCGGCGCGTTCCTGGGGCAGCCCTTCCGACGGCGCCAGCAGCAACCCGTCCGCGGACACCAGAACGGCGTGCGCGGCACCGGGTACCCGGCGGACGAAGTCCGTGATGAGCCAGCCGAACGAACCCTGGCCGGAAGCCGTCACTCCTGCTCCTCCTTGCTCGTGCGGCGTCGCCCGCCGCACCCCGGAGCGCCCGGCACGGCCGGTCGGCGACGCCACGGTAAAGCGTATTCGCACCGCCGGTGGTGTCGAGCCCGCCACCGGCCGGCCGCTGCGCACCCTACGTGTGCACCCGGCCGAGTTCGGCGGCAGCCCGCCCCGCCTCCCCCGTCCGGGGGACACCCCACGGCTCGCACCCGTGCGGCATCGACGCAGGTCAGACCCAGCTCGGCCGGAAGCCCGGGGCCCGGACCGGCCGGCTGCTCCTGCGGACGGTGACGGCACTCCCCGAAGTGGGTGAAGCCCGCGGAGTTCACTCCAACGGCCGCATCCGGATCGGGGCGTCATGGGCTATCCCGCGCGCAACGCCGAATCGTGCGCGATCGCGTGCTGGACGACCGAGATCAGCACCTGCTTCGCGGACTCGCGCTCGCGCGCGTCGCACGCCATGATCGGGACCGACGGCGCGATGGTCAGCGCGTGCCGGACGTCCTCGATCTGGTGGTGCAGCAGCCGGTCGAAGCAGTTGATGGCCACGACGTAGGGCAGCTTCCGGTTCTCGAAGAAGTCGATCGACGGGAACGCGTCGGCCAGCCGCCGCGTGTCGACCAGCACGACCGCGCCGATGGCGCCGACCGCGAGGTCGTCCCACATGAACCAGAACCGGTGCTGACCCGGGGTGCCGAACACGTACAGCACCAGGTCCGAGTCCAGCGAGATGCGCCCGAAGTCCATCGCCACGGTGGTGGTGGTCTTGTTGGGCGTGGCCGAGGTGTCGTCGTGCCCGACGCTGGCCTCGGTCATCATGGCCTCGGTGGTCAGCGGGTCGATCTCGGAGATCGCCCCGACCAACGTTGTCTTCCCCGAACCGAACCCGCCGGCGACCACGATCTTGGCCGACGAGGTCGGACCCGTCACCTGCGGCGCGTTCGCGTCGGAGTCAAATTCTCCGAAGCCCACTGAGCACCCTTTCCATGAACTCGATACTCGGGCGGTCGCCCACGGTCGGGCTGCTGGAGTGCACCAGCACCAGCCCGAGGCCCGCCACGTCACCAATCAACACCCGCACCACGCCGAGCGGCAGGCGCAGCAGCGCCGCCACCTCGGCCACCGACCTGGTGTCGAGGCACAGGTCGCAGATCGACCGGTGCTCGGGCACCCGGACCCGGTCGAGCATCCGGCCCTGTTCGCTGGTCGAGATCAGCGCCTCGATGGCCAGGTCGAGCGTCGCCTTCGTCCGGCCCCGGGTCCGGAAGTACGGCCGGACCAGGCCGGACGTCTCCATCTCCGTCGCCGGCGGCGTGTCCACGTACTCCTGGTGGGCCTGCTGCGGCAGGGCCGCGGCGAACTCACTGGAGTCCGGTCCCGACGAGAAGTCCCGCTCGGCGCTGTACGCGGCGAACTCGTGCGCGTCGTACAGCGGCCCGCTCGAACCGCCGAACAGCTCCGCGCCCGGACCGCCGAGGAGGCGGTCGCGGTACTCGGTGCCGCCGGCGATCGGCCGCAGCGGTTCCTGCCCGGCATTGCTGTCGGTCAGCCAGTTCGGCGGCTCCCGCACGGGGTCGCTGTCGGAGGCCTGCACCCGCCGCGCGCGCCACTCGCGGTCGACGCGATCCCGGAACGACTGCCAGTCCTCGCGGCTTTCGTCCGATTGGTCGGACCACCCGCCGGAGAAGTCGTCACCGAGCCGGCCATCACCCCTCAAGCGCCCGTCGTCCACGGCTCTCTCCTCGGTTCCCAGGTCCTCAGCGGCGGACGGCCGCACCCTGCAGTTGGGCCCGCATCTCCGGAGTCAGCTGCTGGCCGACCCGCTCCACCAGCAAGGTCATCTCGTAGACGACCAGGCCGATGTCACTCTCCGGCGACCCCAGAACCGCCAGGCACGAACCGTCGGAAACCGACATGAGGAAGAGGAAACCGTTGGCCATCTCGACCACGGTCTGCGCCACCGTGCCGCCCTCGAACACCTTGGCCGCGCCGCGCGCGAGGCTGGTGAGCCCCGAAGCCACGGCCGCCAGCTGGTCCGCCCGGTCCTTCGGCAGGCCTCGCGAGGCCGCCAGGAGCAGGCCGTCGGCCGAAACCACGACCGCGTGGGCCGCGCCGGGCACCCGGTGCACGAAATCCGTGATCAGCCAAGCGAAGCTGCCGGCATTGTTCGCCTTGGCATGCGCCTGGCCGTTCGGCACGGAGCCACCCGGCTGCATTGCACCCGCCCGTGTCACTTTCACTCCTCACTGCTGTCTGTGGTGTTGCCACGCCCCGGAACCCTGCTGTCCTGCAGCTGCTCTTCGGCCGGGAGTTCCTTCAAGGCGTGCCGTCCCGAGGTGTAGCCCCGTTGGAAGCTTGCCATCCGGCTCCGCGCCGCGGACGCCGAGCGGGTGATCGCACCCGTTCCGGGCATGCCCGCCGTGTTGTCCGCGAAGCTGTTCTGGGGCGGCGCGTCGACCGAAGGGCTGCTGATCGACCCCGGCACCAGGTAGGCGTTCGGGACGCGCTTGGGCAGCCCGGCCGGGGTGATCTCCTCGTTCTTGGACTCCAGCAGCGACTGCGCCGCCTGCCAGCCGTCGTCGGAGGCACTGTGCCAGCCGTCGTCGGCGGGGAGGAGCGGGTGCCGGGTCGCCGCGGTCGGCTGGAGCTCGTCGCGGGACGGCTCGGCCGGCACGGGTGCCGCGGGCGGCTCGCCGCCACCGGTGAGCGGCGGCAGGTTGGGGTCTTCGCCCTCGCTGCTCTGCGGCGGCACCGGGTCGGCGGCCGAGTCGTCACCCTCACTGAACCAGCGTGACAGCACCGACTGGTAGATCGGCAACCGCCGGGTGGGTACATCGTCCTCGAGCGCCGACGATCCGACCTCGGCCGCGGGCGGCGGTGCCGGTGGCGGCTCCTCCGGCGGCACGTACTTCGGCTCGCGCTTGGGCAGCACCAGCGGCGCGAACTGGGTGTCGGCGGCCCGCGAGCTGGCCCCGTCGCCGTTCGACGACGGTGTCAGCGGCGCCAGGTCCTCGGCGGTCGGCCAGGCCGGCGTCTCGGGCTTGGGCAGTTCCGGCGAGAGGAACGGACCCGCCGCGCGGCCGCCGCTGACCAGGTCGTCCAGGCTGATCGGCTGGTCGAGCGGCACCAGGCCGCCCTGGTTCGCCACGGGCTCGTGCACCGGCGGCGGCGGTGGGGGCGGCGGTGCCGAAGGTGCCGGCGGCGTCTGCGCGAACGACTGCGTTTGGTCGAAGTCCGAGCGCGCGGCCGGGATCGGGATGCTCGGCATCGACATCGACGTCTCGGAGCGGTTCGCCGGCGGCGGCGTCTGCCGCTGCATGCCCGGGCGGAGCTGGGTGAGCAGCTCGGCCGGGACGACGACCCGGGCGATCACGCCGCCTTCGATGTCCTCGTTCTCGCGCAGCCGGACCTCGATGCCGTGGCGCTTGGCCAGCCGCGAAACCACGTACAGACCCATTCGCCGGGTCACCGACACGTCCAGGTCCGGCGGGTCGGCCAGGCGCGCGTTGACCTCGGCCAGCCGCTCCTCGCTCATGCCGACACCGTGGTCGGTGACCTGGATGGCGAGCGCCTTGCGGCGGGTCACCACGGCCCGCACGATGACCTTCGTCTCCGGCTCGGAGAAGTAGGTCGCGTTGTCGAGCAGCTCCGCGAGGACGTGCACGAGGTCGTGGATCGCCAGGCCCTGGACCGCGACGTCGGGCACGATGCCGACCTCGATCCGGGCGTACTGCTCGATCTCGGACACCGCGGCGCCGATGACGTCGGCGGCGGGCACCGGCTTGGGCACCGACTTCGCCAGGCCGGCGCCGGAGAGCACCAGCAGGGACTCACCGTTGCGCCGCAGCCGCGTCGCGAGGTGGTCGAGCTCGAACAGGCTGGCCAAGTGGTCCGGGTCCTGCTCGTCGGCTTCCAGCCGGTCGATGACGCCGAGCTGGCGTTCCACCAGCCGCTGCGACCGGCGGGACAGGTTCACGAAGATGCCGTTGACGTTCTCGCGCAGGAGGGCCTGCTCGGCGGCCATCTTGACGGCTTGTTCGTGGACGATGTCGAACGACCGCGCGACCTCGCCGATCTCGTCGCGGGAGGTGACGGGCACCGGCTGGACGGCCTTCTTGGAGGCGCCGACCGGGTCCGGGTCGTCCAGGATCGCCTGCACGGTTTCCGGCAGCCGGGTGTAGGCGACGTCCAGCGCGCTCTTCCGCAGCACCCGCAGCGGGCGCAGCATCAGGCGGGCGACGATGAGCATCAGCACGACCGCGAGCGCCAGCGCGGCGAGCACCACGGCACCGCCGATCCACGCCGAGTTGACCGCCTGCGTGGCGAGGTCGTCGGCGCGGGTCTTCAGCTGGGCCAGCAGGTTCGACTCGACCGCGTGCAGCTTGTCGGCCGACACGGTGCTGTCCTTGCCGAGCGCGGTGGTGTCGATGTTCGGCGGGTCACCCAGCTGGGCGAAGGAGAACGCCGAGGTCTGGATCCGCCGCCGGTCGTCGACCTCCGGGCCGGAGTAGGTGTCGTTGTAGAGCTGGCGCTGGTCGTCGTCGGCGTTCGCGAGGAAGGCCGCGACCGACGCGTCGGCACTGGACGCCGACGCGCGCGTCTGGTCCAGCAGGTCGCCGGGGAAGTTGCCGCGGAACGCCGCGATCTGCAGTTCGGCGTCGGAGCGGGTGGTGAACTCCTTGGCCTCGCTGATCGCCTGCGTGCTCGTGCCGAGGCGCAGCACGTCCCGGTCGGTGACCGCGGTGGTGACCTCGCGGCCGAGCTCGATGAGCGAGTCGATGATGCCCGAGTAGGCGGTCAGCACCGTGATGTCGGGCAGGCTGTTCTGGGTGTTGAACGCCGCCCGCAGCGGGCGCAGCGCGTCCAGGCGCTGGAGGCCGCGGGAGTAGCGGTCCCCGGTCGCCTGGTCGTCGAACTCGAGGGAGTTCTTCGCGGCGCGCAGGTCCTGGACCTCGCGGTCGACCTTGGCGATCTGCGCGTCGAGCCCGGTCTGCAGCAACTGGTTCTGCGAGGAGATCCGGGCGACCGCCAGCGACCGCTCGTTCTGCAGCTCGTGCACCACTGTGGTGACCTTGACGGCGAACGCGACCTGGTCGGCGGTGCGCTGGAACTCGGCCGCCTCGCGGGCGTCGTCGATCACGCGTACCGCGCCCAGTGCGAGCGCCGTCAGTGTCGGGATGATCAGGACCGCGGCCAGCTTGGACCGCAGCCGCCAGTCGCGCATGCCGGAGAACAGCCCGGCCTTCCGGCCCGGATCCGCTCCGGGCGACTGCGCGGGGGCCCCTCCCACCCCCGCGGCGTCTTCGTTCGGCACCGCCGCTCCACCATCATCGTTCGTGCTCGGGAAACCCTGGTCGGTCCAGCGCCCGCCAGGGCGCATCGCGTTCTCCTCAGCCACTCGTCTGCACGCTCCCGGCCTTCCGGCGCTCCGGCCCATCGGAAGGAGCCCAGCGCCAGACGCTACCCGTACGGGTGAAAAGATCGTCTTCAGTGTCGCCACTGGGGGTTCCTGAACCCCGTCCGTGCGGACGGAATCGGTTCAGCTCGAGCATCACGGTCGGGTCCCTGCGCTGGTCCTGCATCGGTCTGTTGGTCGGCCTAACCCACCGGCGCGGCGGTTGTGCCCGGCCAGGCAGTGGTCTTCGCGGGGAAGATTCTCTCAGGAAAAGCACAGTGTGTGCTGGTACACCGAAGTGGAACTTCTTGATCGGCCATCCAGGCACTCTCTCTCACTACATCGGAGGTTGATACCTCCCCGCAGGTGCAGAGGGTAGCGAACGGCAGGGGAAGATGTAACCCTCCCGACAGGACCCGCTCAATCTTGCACAGCGTTCGCTCAGTCGGCACACAGCGACCGTCGCCGATTCAAGAACCTCACCCTACGCTGGGTGAACGGCTACGGCGAGTGGAGCAGTGGGTCTAGACCAGAGGCCGAAAGAGTGACGTGCGCCACTCGGTTAGGTAGTGATTCCACCCATTGTGAGCAAGCTGTCACGTTCTCTACAGTGGCCCCGGTGGTTCCGAGAATGAGTCACGCACTTCCATCGGAATCGGTTCCTCAACCGTCACTTTTCTTCAAGGAGCAGGCCTTGCTTGGAAACGCCATGAGCAGTGGCCGGGTTCGCACTCGCCGCGCCGCGCTCGGGCTCGCCCTCACCGTCGCAGCAGCCACAGCCCTCACGGGCTGCAGTGCGCTCGGCGCGGACGGCTCGAACGCCTCGTCGAACGGGGGCAGCCTGGAGAAGTCGAAGATCAAGGTCTCGATCATGCCGACCACGGACCTCGGCCCCTTCTGGCTGGCACTCGACGGCGGCTACTTCAAGGCCGAGGGCCTCGAGGTCGAGCAGGTCGTCGCCAAGAGCGGCCAGGAGTCGATGCAGAAAGCGATCTCCGGCGAGGTCGACATCGCCCTCTCGACGTACACGCCGTTCTTCGTCGCCAAGAGCAAGGGCGAGGACGTCCAGCTGGTCGCCGACGGCACGTCGGTGAACGCGAAGAGCAACGCCATCGTCACGGTGCCGAACTCGCCGGTCAAGACGGTCAACGACCTGAAGGACAGGCGGATCGCGATCACGGCCAAGAACACCGCGTCCGACATCCTCACCAAGTCCGTCATGAAGGACCACGGCGTCGACTTCAACGGGGTCAACTGGGTGCTGGTCCCGCTGCCGAACATGGCGGCGGCGCTGAAGGACAACCAGGTCGACGCGGCCTACATGCCGGAACCGATGCTCACGCAGGCGGCGAAGACCGTCGGCGCGACGCCGGTCATCGACATCAACACCGGCGCCAGCCAGGACTTCCCGCTGACCGGCTACGGCTCGACGACGAAGTGGGTGCAGGGCAACCCGAAGACCCTCGCGGCCTTCCAGCGGGCGATGAAGAAGGCCACCAGCGACGCGATCAACGACCGCTCGAAGGTCGAGCCGCTGCTGGTCAAGTACGCGAAGATCGACGAGGACACGGCCAAGCTGCTCACCCTGCCCGGCTACGGCTCCGTCCTGGACGCGCGGCGCCTGCAGCGGGTGCCCGACCTGCTCCTGCAGATGGGCGTCATCACCAGCAAGGTCGACGCCGCGCCGATGATCGCCCCGCAGGCGACCAGCTGACGCGTTCGTCGTGAAAAAACTGCTTCGCGGCCTGGTCGGCCTGGCCGGCTTCCTCCTGCTCTGGGAGGTCGTCGTCCAGGTCGGCCTGGTCGACAAGACGTTCACCCCGCCGCCCAGCGTCGTGCTGGGCACCGTCGGGAACCTGCTGGGCGACCCCGAGTTCATCCGGGACATCGTCGCCACGATGCTGGCCTGGGTGATCGCCATCGTCGTGGCGATCGCGATCGGCGTACCCGCCGGGCTCCTGCTGGGCAGCATCCCGGCGTTGCGCACGGCCACCGCCGCGATCGTGGAGTTCCTGCGGCCGATCCCGGTCACCGCGCTGGTTCCGCTGGTGCTGCTGGTGATCGGCTCCGGCCCCGACGCGAAGATCACCCTCGCCGCCTACGCCTCGCTGTGGCCGATCATGTTCAACACGATCTACGGCATGGGCGAGATCGACCCGGTGCTGATGGAGACCGCCCGGGCGTGCGGGACCAGCCGGTTCCGCATCCTGTCGTCGGTCGCGCTGCCGCAGACCGCGCCGTTCGTCTTCACCGGCGTCCGGCTGTCGGCGACCATCGCGCTGATCGCCGTGGTCAGCGTCGAGTTCCTGGCCGGTTCCCAGCTCGGGCTCGGCAGCTTCATCATCGTCGCCAGCACCGGTTCGGTCCGGTTCGACCTGGTCCTGGCGGGCACGGTGGTCGCCGGGACACTGGGTTACCTCATCAACGAGGGGCTCGAACAGCTCGGCAAGCGGCTGTTCCGGTGGAGCACGGTGGACCGGGAGGCGATCGCGTGACGGCGGCGACCCTCTCGGGCCGGGTGGGCCGGCGCGCGGCGCGCGGCGCCACCGCGGTCCTGCGCAACTGGCTGCTGTTCGCGATCCTGGTGGTCGTGTGGGAGTTCGCCGCCCGGGCCGGCGGCAGCAAGTACTTCCCGCCGCCGACGGAGATCGCGGCCACGGCGGCGAAGCTGTGGTTCACCGGGCCCGCGTCCCACCTGTTCCTCACCGACGCGGTGTTCGACAACGTGTTCCCCAGCCTCGGCCGCACGCTCGGCGGCTGGGGAGCGGCCGCGGTCGTCGGCATCGTCCTCGGCGTGCTGCTCGGCCGGTCGGCGACGGCGATGGACTACGTCGGCCCGCTGTTCGCGTTCTTCCGCTCGATCCCGCCGCCGACGCTGATCCCGGTGTTCGCGGTGCTGTTCGGGCTGAGCTCGGGCATGCAGATCGGGTCGATCGTCTTCGGCGTGGTGTGGCCGGTGCTGCTCAACGCGGTCGACGGGGCTCGCTCGGTCGACCAGGTGAAGGAGGAGACCGCGCGGTCGTTCCGCACGCCCAAGGCGTACTGGCTCGGCATGGTCGTGCTGCCGGCGGCGGCGCCGAAGATCTTCGCCGGGCTGCGGGTCAGCCTGTCGATCTCGCTGCTGCTGATGGTGGTCTCCGAGCTCGTCGGGGCGTACAACGGCATCGGGCGGTCGCTGCTGAACGCCCAGCAGGACTTCGAATTCCCGACCATGTGGTCGTGGCTGGTGCTGCTGGGCATCCTCGGCTACGTCTTCAACACGATCTTCCTGGCCGCGGAGCGGCGGGTGCTGGCCTGGCAGCCGGCCCGCCTCGGCCGCGACTGATGCTTCGAAAGGCCTCTCCCATGTCCACCATGCTCGAAGTGGCCGGCCTCAGCCACACCTACGGCGCCGGCGCGAAGGCGCACACCGCGGTGAACAACCTTTCGTTCACCGTCGAAGCCGGGCAGCTGGCCAGCATCGTCGGCCCGTCGGGCTGCGGGAAGTCGACGCTGCTGCGCTGCATCGCCGGGCTGACCCGGCCGACCGCCGGCACGGTCAGCCTGCACGGCGACCGCGTCTCCGGCGTGCCGGACGACCTGGCCGTCGTGTTCCAGGACTACAGCCGCTCGCTGTTCCCCTGGCTTTCGGTGCAGAAGAACGTCGAGTTCCCGTTGCGGTGGCGGCCGATCTCGAAGGCCGAACGACGTGCGCGGGCGGCCGAGGCGCTCGAACAGGTCGGCCTGTCCGGCGTCGGCGGCAAGTACCCGTGGCAGCTGTCCGGCGGCATGCAGCAGCGGGTGTCGATCGCCCGCGCGCTGGCCAGCCGCCCGGCCCTGCTGCTGATGGACGAGCCGTTCGCCTCGGTCGACGCCCAGACCCGCTTCGAGCTCGAGGACCTGACCCGGCGCGTGCAGCGCGAGCAGGGCAGCACGGTCCTGGTCGTCACGCACGACATCGACGAGAGCGTGTACCTGTCCGACCGCGTCCTGGTGCTGTCGAAGTCACCGGCGTCGATCGTGGCGGACCTGCCGGTGGGCCTGCCCGCCGCGCGGGACCAGATCACCACGCGCGAGTCGGCGGAGTTCGTGACCCTGCGCGGCGAAGTGGCCCGGCTGCTGCACGGCGGTTCGCCGGAAGAGGCCGCCACGGCCGCGTCCGACGCCGCCGAGTGGGAACTGGCCGAGCGGGCTTCGGACGACGTCCGGGAGAGCAAGACCCGCAGCTAGTGCCCTGCCGCGGCCCGTCGTGAGTGGTAAAGCGGGTTAGAACCCGCTTTACCACTCACGAGGCGTCAGTACAGCGACTTCGACGACGCCGCCACCCGGACGTGGACCAGCGTCGGGCGCGGGTCGGCCAGTGCCGCCGTGAGGCCCGGGGCCAGCTCCGCCGGCTCGGTGATCGTCACGCCGTGGCAGCCCATGCTCTCCGCCAAGGCCGCGAAGCCGATGCCGCCCAGTTCGGTGCCCGGCAGCTTCGCGCCGCCGATGGCGTCACCCAGGATGCGGACCGCCGCGTACTCGGAGTTGTCCAGGATCACGAACGTCACCGGCAGTTCCTCGCGGGCCGCCGTCCAGAGGGCCTGGATGCCGTACATGCTCGAGCCGTCGCCGATCACGCCGACGACCTTGCGGTCCGGGCGGGCGAGCGCCGCCCCGACCACGCCGGGGACGCCGTAGCCGAGCGTGCCGCTGGCCATCGTCAGGAAGCCGGTGTCGGTGGCCGTGATCGGCAGGTGGTCGTGCAGGATCCCGCGGTGGCTCGGCGCCTCCTCGACGACCAGGGCGTTGTCCGGCAACAGCTCCGCGAGCGTCGAGTAGACGAGTTCGCCGGTCAGCGCGTCGCCGCTCGGCTTGGCCGGGCGCTGCCGCGGGGCCGGCGCGGGCCGCGTGCTGCGCTCGACGACGTTGAGCAGCGCGCGGATGCCCAGCTTCGGCGTGGCGCGGATGCCGGTGCCTTCGAAGGCACGCGCGAGGACCTGCTCGTCGTCGCTGACGATGAACAGCGGCGGCAGCGGCGCTTCCCCGCGTCCGCGGTCGACGTGGTAGGTGAAGGCGGGCGCCCCGAGCACGACGACGAGGTCGTACGGCGCGAGCGTGTCGGCGACGGCCCCGCGTTCGGGATCGAGGAACCCTTGGAACAGCGGGTGGTCTTCGGGGAACGAGCAGCGGTAGGACATCGGCGCGACCCACACGGCGGCGTTGAGCCGCTCGGCGAGCGCGACGGCTTCGACGACGGCACCGTCCTGGTCGACGGCTCCCCCGACCACGATGGCCGGCCGTTCGGCGGCTTCCAGCGCGGTGTTGAGCTCGTCGACGGCTTCGGGATCGGGGGCGTAGCCGCGGATCCGCGGCCGCGAGACGATGGGCCGCTCGGTCGTGACGGACCAGTCGTCGGCCGGGACGGACACGAACACCGGACCGGACGGCGCCTGCGTGGCCACGTGGTAGGCCCGCGCGAGCGCGGCCGGGACGTCTTCGGCGGAGGCGGGCTCGATCGACCACTTCACGTACGGCTTCGGGAATTCGGGCGCTTCCAGGGCCCCGAGGAAGGGCTCGTGCGGGATGAGCGACCGGATCTGCTGCCCGGCGATGACGATCATCGGCGTCCGGTTGCGGTAGGCGTTGAAGAGGCTGCCGAGGCCGTGCCCGACCCCGCCCGCGGAGTGCAGGTTGACCAGCACCGCCTGGCGGGTGGCCTGCGCGTAGGCGTCGGCCATCGCCACGACAGCGGATTCCTGCAGGCCCAGGACGTAGTCGAAGTCGTCGGGCCAGTCGGTGAGGAAGGGCACCTCGGTGGTGCCGGGGTTGCCGAACACCGTGGTGAGGCCCAGTTCGCGGAGGAGTTCACGGGTGGCGTCCAGCACCGTGCGCTTGATCATGCCGCCCAGGTTAACGCTTAGTCTTGCGAAGCAAAGTCCCCCAAGCGGCGCAGTGCCGGGTAAGCCGGCCCTGCGCCGCTGGTCACGCACTCAGCCGAGCAGGCCGGACAGCCCGGTGCCCTTGAAGGAACCCCAGCCGGTCACCTGGTCGTACCCGGTCCCGGCGGTGAAGCCGGTGGTGCCGTGCAGGCTGTTGTTGCCCGAGGTCACGTCGTGGAACCCGGTGCCGTACGAGGAACCGTTGCCGATCGAGTAGAACTTCGGGTTCAGGTTGCCCAGACCACCGCCGTGCACCTGGTTCTGCAGCGTCGCGAAGGCCGCCCACAGCGGGGCCGCGCCCGACGTGCCGCCGACCGTTCCCCAGCTGCCCGCGCTGTAGATGTAGTACCCCGAGGTCGGGGAGGCGTCCGCGGACACGTCCGGCACCTTGCGGTAGGTCGTGCTCTGCGAGGACTGCCACGACGGCGCCGTGAAGACCGTCGAGATGCCGCCGCCGGTCGAGCCGCCGCTGTTGCCGTCGTTCCAGGTCACTTCGCTGCTGTAGCCGTTGGCCGATGTCACGCTCAGCTTCGTCCCGCCGACGCCGGTCACATTCGGGCTGGACGCCGGGAAGTCGACGCCCTTGGCCGCCGAGCCCGTCTGGCGGTAGCAGTCGGTCGTGCCGTCGTCGCCGGCCGCCGCGAAGTACGAGATGCCTTCCGCGGTGCCGGTCGCGATCGCGCTGCTGACGCTCTTGGCCGCGCTCGAACCTTCGGCGGCTTCGCAGGCGCCCCAGGAGATCGAGACGACGTTGACCTTCGCGTCCGAGGCGATCTTCTGGTACATCGCCAGTTCGCCGGCGCTCGAGTTCGGTGCCTCGTAGACGTAGTCGTTGGCCGCCGCGGCCAGCGCGTGCACGACCTCGATGTCGAGCTCGACCTCGATCTGGCCGTCGCTCGGCGACGAGTCGTAGTTCGCGCCGCTGACGCCGACCGTCGTCACCGTGCCCGCGGACAGGCCGTACGTGCTGTCGTACTTGGTGATGTTCGACTTCTGGTAGCCGTCGAACTCGACGAAACCGACGTTCACGCCGCGGCCGGTCGCGGACAGGCCGCTGGTGCCGTACGCGGTCTTGAGCACCGGCGGGGTGACGGACTTGACGACGTTGGGCTGCGCCAGCGGCTTCGCCGAGTGTGTGCGCACCGCGTGGTCGTCGAGGCCGACGACCCCGCCCACGACGTCCGAGACGCTCGCCGGCACGGCCGGGACGGCGTCGTTGGCGAAGAAGTCCCGCCCGGACGCCTGGTCGTGGTAGGTCCCGATCCGGGTGCGGAAGGCCGACTCGAGCTGCGCCGCCGAGCCGGTGAACGTGACGGCCTGCCGGTTGCCGGAAACCTCGATCCCGCTCAGCCCGGCTTTCCCGAGAAATGAGACGGCCTTGTCGACGTCGGCCTGGGTCGGGCCGAACCTGGCATTGAACTGTGCCGGAGTCAGGAACCGGTGGTATTGCGGCGAAGCGGGATTCTGTACGTCGGCGAGGAACTTTTCGAGCGCCTGCTGGTTGTGCAGTTTCAGCGAGAGCGCGGCGGTGATCGGGCGGTCGGCCGCGACGTCACCGGTGCGGGCGCTGTTGATCAGCGGCGCGGCGTTGTCGGCCAGCGTGACCAGGGGTTCCGACGCCGCGGCGGCCGGGACGGCCACGGCGAGGCCGAGCAACGCCGGCAGCGGCACAGCGGCCGCGACGAGCTTGCGCAAGCGCATGGGGAATTTCCTCTCGGCGGTGGGGACCGGGCCTGCGCGGAATGCTCGCCGCAGGTTGCCGAGAAGCATAAGAAACCGCGATCACGCCGAGGAACCTACTTTTGGCCGGTCTTCGACGGATCCCATTTTCATTTTCCAATACGTTTACCTTTGGCTGATCATTCGATTAGCGTCCGGAATGTCCGAGACTGTCGACGCGGTCGACGATCTCCCGGGCGTCGGCGTGGCCGGAGAACCGGCGGGCGGCCGCCGAAAGCGAGTGCAGCCGCTGCCGCACCCGCGGCGACCGCAGCGCGCCGGCCAGCTCGACGGCCTCCTCCCCGACCGTGATGGCGATGTCGAGATCGCCGTCCAGCGCGTGCACGGTGGCCAGCCAGATCAGCGTCAGCGAGCGGCTGCGCGTCATGCCCCGCTCGTACCCCCCGATCGCCTCGGTGAGGGCGGGGATGCCGTCGCGGCCGTGCCGGACGTCGACCATCTGCGCCAGTTCGCCGTGCACCGTCCCAACCATCGCGGCCATGTCGGTGGGGCCGAAGAACGCGGCCCACGGCGACGGTTCGCGGCCCTCGGCCTCCGCGAACTCCTGACGGGCGCGGCGCAGGTAGGTCAGCGCGCCGGTGACGTCGGCCTTCCGGGCGTGCGCCCACGCCTGGTTGGCCGACAGGATCGCCTGCGCGAGCTTGGAGTGGGCCGAGACGGCCGCCTCGCGGCCCCGCGCGAACTCGATCAGCGCCGCGTCGACCGCGTCGTAGTGCAGGTGCAGCCGCCCGACGCGGTACCGGATGTTGGCCTGCAGGTCGTCGTTCCCGGCCTCGACGGCCAGCTCCAGCGCCCGCGCGAACGCCTCCAGCGCGGCGGCCGGGCGGTCCTGGTCGAAGTTGGTCCAGCCGGCCAGGTTGTAGAGGTCGGCGACGGCGGTGTAGAGCCTCGCCTGGACCACGGTCTTCGCCTCGCCGTCCAGCAGGGCCGCGGCCGCGGGCAACCGCGACTCCACGGCCACCCGGCACGAACCGCCGCCGTACCGGTAGTCCAGCGCCCTCAGCTCGGCGACGCTGTCTTCGAGCTGCCGCACGTCGGCGAGACCCACGCGCGTACCGCTCCGTTCGTCCCGCCCGTCACTGCCGGTCATGGCAGCCCTCCGTCCGTAGAGAGCTGCCGATCGGGCAGCCCTGCTCATTCCCCTCCCGGCCAGGCCGGAGCCCGCTCCTTCGAGGGACTGGCACCGGGCAGCACCCCGGTGGCGGTCAGCACCACACCCGTGGCGGTTTCCGCGATCTTGACGACGGCCAGCAGCCCGGTCAGGGCCAGGGAGCCGCCGAGCCCCAGTTTCGCGAAATCGTCTTCGGAGGTTCCGGTTCCGCGTTGGCGCGGTATCGCGCTGGTCACGATTCGGCCTTCCGGCTCGCCGCGGCCGCGCCCGGGCGGGTTCCGCGGGGAATCAGCCGCCCCCAGGTGACGGAAATCCACCTGATCGTCGGCATCCTGGTTTCCTGTTGTCCTCGCAACGAGTTCTCGAACTGAATACGCGCGCACACGGCGCCGCCTCCCGCACTGCAGATCGATTCCTTGAAGATCGGCCGGATCGCGAAATGCGGGACAACCGTAGCCAGCCGATCACCGCAAAATCAGCCACCAACCAGGTCAAAGCTGGAAATGCTCGTGCAGCGGCACGCGCAACGCCCAGCGCGACACTGCACGCGGCGGATGCAATTTCGCGTGCCGGTTCACGATTGCCACGGGCACGCGAGAACAACGGAAGAAATCGTTCTACTCCGCCGATCCTGCGCGAGAACGGCGTAATCGATCAGGATTTGACGAGCTCGACCCAGGTTCGCACGGTCGCGGCGTCCACCGGCGCCTGCCAGCCGTCCGGCCGCACCGCGCTGCCGACGTGGAATCCGCGCACGCCGCCCGCGCGCAGGAGGTGCACCTGCTGGGCGCGCAGACCGCCGCCCACCAGCAGCTCCGGGCCGCCGTCGCGCTGCGCGAGCCGCTGCAGCACCGAAAGGCCGCTGCCCACGCCGTTCGGGTGACCGGCGGCGAGCACGGTGTCACACCCGAGCGAGGCCAGCTGGTCGTAGGCGCGCACCGGGTCGCGCGTGCGGTCGATGGCGCGGTGGAACGTCCACGGCAGGCCGTCGACCTCCTTGATCAGCGCCTCGCAGGCGTCGAGGTCGATCTCGCTGTCGACGTTGAGGAAGCCGAAGACGAATTCCCGCGCGCCCGCGTCGATCAGCCTGCCGGTGTCCGCGCGCAGGCCTTCCAGGTCACCGACGGCGAAGGAACCGTTGTCCCGCAGCATGACCCGCACCGGGAGGTCGGTCGCCGAGAGCACGTCCCGCAGGGTTCCGACCGACGGCGTCAGGCCGTCCTGTGCCATGTCCGCAACCAGTTCGAGGCGGTCGGCCCCGCCCGCCTGCGCGCTTTCGGCGTCCGCCGCGTCCAGCGCGATCACTTCCAGCAGGGGCGTCTTCGAGCTCATGCCTCAATCCGTTTCACTGGTTCCGGGTGTCGTCCCCCCTCGCATGCCGCCCTCGCCGGAAGCCGCCTTGAAGGCTCGTCATCCGCTCGCGCACCGCTTCCGGGGAAAGAGAGAGTATCGGCCGCTGTTCCGGCACCGCTCCCGGGCTGGCCGCGGAATCCAGCGGCTGCAGGAACGGCCAGGTGTCCTCGGCACCGTCCTCCTGCTCCAGTTCGGCGGGGGTCGGCCACTCGTAAGCGGGCTCGACCGCGGCCGGCGGCGCGACCGGCGTCAGCCGCGGTTCGGTGTCCTCGTCGTCCGGCCTCGGCTCGCCGATTTCCCGCAGAAGCGGGGAGTCGACGGGCTCGGGGGCGAAGCTTCCGCCGGAAATCGGCGCCTCGGCCGGGGTTTCCCGGGAGAGCGGCGCTTCCCGCGAAGGCAGGGGCGGAGTCTCGCGGGAAGGCAGTAGCGGCGGGGGCGCGGCATCCCGGGACGGCAGCGGAGGTGGCGGCGCGGCGAGCGCGTGCCGCGGCTGGGGCTCGGCCGGACGGGGCTGCGGTTCGGGCGCCTCGGCGACCGGGCGCGGCTCGGCCGGCTTCCGCGGCTGTTCGGGCGCGGCGGAGGCGTCGAACCAGCGGGACAGGACGTCGCGGTAGGCGGGCATCCGCTCGGTCGGGGCGTCGAAGTCCAGGTGGGCCTCGTCGTCCACGGTCGGCCACTCCGGCGGGTGGTCGCGAGCCACCACCGGGGCCCGGCGCGGCGGGCCGGCCTCGATCGACGGCGGCGACAGCTCTTCCGGCTCCGGCTCGGGTTCCGGCTCCGGCGGCGTCAGCGGGGCGAGCGGTGCCAGCAGCTCGGGTTCCGGGACGGCGGCCGGCTCGGCGGGCGGCGGTGGCACCGGCATCGGCGGCAGCTCGACGATCAGCGCCGCCGGCACCAGCACGGTCGCGACCAGCCCGGAGTCCGCGCCCGCGCTCAGGCTGACGTCGATGTGGTGGCGCGTGGCCAGCGTCGCGACGACGAACAGGCCCATCCGGCGCGACACCTCGACGTCGACGTCCGGCGGGTGCGCGAGCCGCGCGTTGGTGCGGTCGATCTCCGCCTGCGGCATGCCGGCCCCGTGGTCGACGATCTCGATCTGCCAGTCGCCGTCGTGGGTTTCGGCGCTCGCGACGGTGACCATCTCGTCGCCGGAGTAGCGCGTCGCGTTCTCCAGCAGCTCCGAAACGACGTGCACGAGGTCGTTGACGGCCTCGCCGCGGACCGCGACCTGCGGCGCCGGCCCGAGCTCGATCCGCTGGTAGTGCTCGACCTCCGAGAGCGCGGCACCGATGATCTCGTCGGCCGGCACCGGCCCGGCGTCCTCGCGCGCGGAGTCGTTGCCGGACAGGACCAGCAGGTTCTCGCTGTTGCGCCGCATCCGCGTCGCCAGGTGGTCGAGCTCGAACAGCCCGGCGAGGGTGTCCGGGTCCTGCTCGTCGGCCTCCATCCGGTCGAGCACCGAAAGCTGCCGTTCGACGAGGTCCTGGCTGCGCTGCGAGAGGTTGACGAACATCGCGTTGACGTTCTCGCGCAGCATCGCCTGCTCGCCGGCGAGCCGGACGGCCTCGCCGTGCACCGCGTCGAACGCGCGCGCCACCTGGCCGAGCTCCTCGCGGGTGAACACCGGCACGGGCGCGACGGCGAGCCGTTTCCGCAGGTTCTCCGGGGCGGGTTCGGGATCGGTGAGCAGGTTCTGCACGGCCGCGGGCAGCCGGTGCTCGGCCACTTCCAGGGCCGTCCGGCGGAGGATCCGCAAGGGGCGCAACAGGGACCGCGCGATGACCACCGACAGCACGCCGGCGACGAGCAGGACGCCGAGGACCACACCGCCGTCCCACAGCGCGGCCGTCCGCGCTTGCGCCGCAAGGGCGTCCGTGCGTTCCTGCAACTGGACCAGCAGGGCCTGCTGCACCTGGTGGGCGAGGTTCACCGTGTGCGTCGCCGAGGTGTCCCACTGGTTCGGGTCGAGACCCGAGAGGTTCTGGCCGTTTTCGGTGCGGGTGAGCGCGGATTCGACCATGTCGTTGCCGATGTCGACGACCAGGCCGATCACCGTGTCGTCGAACATCCGCTGCTGGTCGGGGGTGGCGAAGGTGCGGTAGTCGCTGCGCGCGGCGGCCAGTTCGGCTTCCGCGCCGAGCAGCGCGCGCGTGCGGTCGCGGTTGAGGGTGCCCGACGCGAGCGCCTCCGCCATCACCGCCCGCTTGACCGACATCTGGTCCTTGATCCGGGCGAGGGCGTTGCCCGCCAGCCGCATCCGCGCGAGTTCCGGGTCGGCGACGTCGGCCGCGGCGGAGTCGCTGATGTCGAGCAGGCCGGAGATCAGCTCGCTGTAGGAGCGCAGCACGGCGTCGGCGGGGAAGGCCGAGTGTTCCGCGGAAAACCGCAGGCCACCGAGCACGCGCAGGCGGTCGTCGGTCTGCTGCAGGCTTTCCGCGGCCTTCGCGTCGAGCCGCGGCTTGCTTTCCGCGAGCGTCCGTTCGAACGTGCCGATGCCCTTGTCGACCCGGCCGCGCTGGGCGGTGAGGTCGGCGGTGTCGCCCTGCCGGTTCTGGGCGACGAACCGCACGGTGAGGTCGCGCTCGCGCTGCAGCTCGTGCAAGGCTTCGGCGACCGTGCTGTCGACCCGGCCGCGCGTGGCGAACTCGGCGAGCTGCCGGGCGTCGCGCAGGTCGGAGCTGATCCGCAGGCCGACGAGCGCGATCACGGCGAGCGCCGGGATGAGGAGGACGGCGAAGAGCTTCGTGCCGAGACGCCAGTTCCGCAGCCGCCAGCGGCCACCCGCCGGACGCGGATCCGCCGCGTCGCCGCCCTTGCGGGGACGCTTGTCGCGACGGGTCACCTGGTTTCCTTTTCCGCCGCGGGCGGGAACCCGCGGATCGAACGACACTCGAACCTACTGAACGGTAGCCCGCCCTATGAAGATCCGAAAGCCGCGCTGGCACGATACGGCCCTGCCCGCGATCGTATGGGGCGCGGACCATACGATCCAGCACGAGAACCAGATTCTCGCGGTAGGTGAAGGTTCATGAACAGATGCGGACGGCTGATTCCGCTGGTAGCGGCGCTCCTGGCGACCGCGGGGTGCAGCGTGTTCTCTTCCGGCACGCCCGCGCCTCCGCCGCCGCTGGAGCGGACCACGCTGCGCGTCGGTGTGGGCAACGCCATCGACACGGCCCCGCTGCGGATCGCCGTCTCGGCCGGGAAGTTCGGGTCCGCCGGCCTGAACGTGCAGCTCGTCGAACTCGGCGCGGACGACGGGCTCGCGAAGCTGGCCGCCGGCGACCTCGACGTCACCTTCGCCTCCGACATCGCGATGTTCCGCGCCGCGGCCGGCGGGACGGCGTTGCAGCTGCAGGGCGAGGCCTACACGTCCGGCCCCAACACGATGGCCCTGGTCACCCTGCCGGATTCGGACTACACGGTGCCGACGGCGAAGAGGTCGCCGAAGATCGCGGTGAACATGCTCGACGACGTCGGCGCGCTCGTCGCCCGCTCGGTGCTGGGCACCGCGGGCGTCGACGAAGCGAAGATCAAGTTCCAGGCGGTGCCGTTCGACCGGATGCCGCAGGCCCTGCAGGCGGGCGACGCGGACGCCGCGCTGATGATCGAGCCGTACATCACCCGCGCCGAGAAGGACCTCGGCGCGCACATCCTGGCCGACGGCGCCCGCGGGTCGACGCTGGACTTCCCGCTGTCGGGCTACGCGGCGGCCAAGCCGTTCGCGCAGGCCAACCCCCGGACGCTCCAGGCGTTCCGCACCGCGCTGGGCACGGCCCAGGAGAGCGCGACCGACCCGGCGATCGTGCGCGACGCGCTGCCGAAGTTCTCCGACATCGACACGACGACGGCCGCGCTGATCTCGCTCGGCTCGTACCCGGCGTCGCTCAACGGCATCCGGCTGCAGCGCGTCGCCGACCTGATGCACAACTCGGGCCTGCTGGCGAACCGCCTCGACGTCCAGGGCCTGCTCCCCGACCGAACCGGCTACTGACGGTCAGATGTTCTCGCCGGTCTTGATCAGGCACACCGTGCGGGCCGGCGGGCCGGAGTAGCTGAACACCATGTCGGCGCCTTCGCACTTGTCGTCGCGGCCGTAGCCGGAGAGGATCTCGACCCGCTCCTGCGCCGCCGGGTCGGTGCAGAGGACCTTGCCGATCGTGCTCTCGTCGTCGACGTCACGCAGGCAGTCGCCGGCCTTGACGTTCAGGGCCAGGCACAGCGTGCGGCCGGAGGCCGAGCCGGAACCGAGCCGGAACCGCACGTAGTCGCCGGAGCCGCACGCGATGCCGCTGCGGTAGGTGTTCTCGACCTTGTACGTCGCATTGTTCGCGCTGCAGCCGACGCGGTGGTAGGCGAGCTTGCCCGCCCCCTCGCGCGTCAGGTACAGGCAGTCGCCGTCGGACGGCGGCCCGCTGCGGTCGGCCCAGTAGATGGCCATCGCGCCCAGCGCGCCCAGGCCCAGCGCGACGACGACGCACGCGACCAGCGTGATCCGCACCTTCGTGGTGAACCAGTGCGGAATCGCCTGCTGCCCCGGAACCGGCGGCATCGGCGCGGACTGCGCGTAGCCCGGCGACCGGAACGGGTTGTCGTCGAACGGCGGTGTGGTCAACGTGCCCTCCAGTGATCCCCTCGGCACCTCGTCCCACCGGCGGACCCGCGAGCGGAGCGGGCCGGAGCGAGGCACGTATAACAGTAGTTGTGACTGATGGCCCGTTGATCGTCCAGTCCGACAAGACCGTGCTCCTGGAGGTCGACCACCCCCAGGCCGATGACGCGCGGGTCGCGATCGCGCCGTTCGCCGAGCTCGAACGCGCACCCGAGCACGTCCACACCTACCGGATCACGCCCCTGGCCTTGTGGAACGCGCGCGCCGCCGGCCACGACGCCGAGCAGGTCGTCGACGCCCTGACGACGTACTCGCGCTTCCCGGTGCCGCAGCCGCTGCTGATCGACGTCGTCGACGTCATGGGCCGGTTCGGGCGGCTGCAGATCGCCAACCACCCGGCGCACGGGCTGGTGATGTCGACCACCGACCGCGCGGTGCTGGCCGAGGTCGTCCGGAACAAGAAGATCAGCCCGATGCTGGGCGCCCGGATCGACGAGGACACCGTCATCGTGCACCCGTCCGAGCGCGGGCGGCTGAAGCAGGCGCTGCTGAAGGTCGGCTGGCCGGCCGAGGACCTGGCCGGGTACGTCGACGGCGAAGCCCACCCGATCGCGCTGGACGAGCAGGACTGGCACCTGCGCGACTACCAGCGGATGGCCGCCGAGGCGTTCTGGGCGGGCGGCTCCGGCGTCGTCGTGCTGCCGTGCGGCGCCGGCAAGACGCTGGTCGGCGCGGCGGCGATGGCCCGCGCCCAGGCGACGACCCTGATCCTGGTGACGAACACGGTCGCCGGCCGGCAGTGGAAGCGCGAGCTGATCGCGCGGACGTCGCTGACCGAGGAGGAGATCGGCGAATACTCCGGCGAGAAGAAGGAGATCCGGCCGGTCACGATCGCGACGTACCAGGTGATCACCCGCAAGACCAAGGGCGAGTACAAGCACCTGGAGCTGTTCGACTCCCGCGACTGGGGCCTGGTCGTCTACGACGAGGTCCACCTGCTCCCGGCCCCGGTGTTCCGGATGACGGCGGACCTGCAGTCCCGCCGCCGCCTGGGCCTGACGGCCACGCTGGTCCGCGAGGACGGCCGCGAGGGCGACGTGTTCTCCCTGATCGGGCCCAAGCGCTACGACGTCCCGTGGCGCGACATCGAGGCCCAGGGCTGGATCGCCCCGGCGGAGTGCACGGAGGTCCGCGTCACGCTGACGGACGCGGAGCGCCTCGAGTACGCCACGGCCGAGGCCGACGAGCGCTACAAGCTGGCGGCGACGGCGTTGACGAAGACCCCGGTGATCAAGTCGATCGTGGCCAAGCACGCGGGCGAGCCGACCCTGGTGATCGGCGCGTACCTGGACCAGCTGGAGATGCTCGGCGACGAGCTCGACGCCCCGGTGATCCAGGGCGCGACCCGCAACAAGGAGCGCGAGGAGCTGTTCGACAAGTTCCGCCGCGGCGAGATCCGCACGCTGGTCGTGTCGAAGGTGGCGAACTTCTCGATCGACCTGCCGGAGGCATCGGTGGCGATCCAGATCTCGGGCACGTTCGGCTCCCGCCAGGAGGAGGCCCAGCGGCTGGGCCGCTTGCTCCGCCCGAAGGGCGACGGACGGCAGGCACACTTCTATTCGATCGTCTCCCGCGACACGGTGGACACGGAGTACGCGGCCCACCGCCAGCGGTTCCTGGCCGAGCAGGGCTACGCGTACCACATCGTGGACGCGGACGACCTGCTCAGGCCGCTGTGAGCCGGTAGGCGCCCAGGTCAGGAGCGCACCCTTACCCGGCGTCTCCCACCGCCATCGAAGAAACCTCAACCGCCTTGACCAGCGGAAACGGTCAGTTCGAGCTCTCCACCGGTTCGGAGCCGGAGCACCGGCCGGGGCTTCCGCGCCTCGCGGCTGCCGTGCAGCCGGATGCGAACCTTGGCGAGCGCCTGCCCGGCGTAGGCGGACACCAGCGGGTCGTAGGGGCGCAGCAGGTCCACCGCCGCCTCGTGTCGGTTGCGCCACCCCTTCGGCGCAGTGGCGTGTCTCAGCAACATCTTGCGTCACACGTGCATCAACAAGCCCCTGACCTGCATGTTTGCTGATTCACTCGAACGGATGAGCGGCCGAAACGCTGGAAATTGTCGGACCCTCGAACTACTGTTCGAGATGCAGGAACCGAACACAAGTTCGAGGGGACGTCCATGACGATCGCACCGCTCCGCCCCGGTACGCCCGCGCCGCCGGTCCAGACCCTCCCACCGGGGTCGTGGCACGGCCGGCTGTGGGTGTCCGACCTGCCGCTGACCCGGCCCGAGCGCTACCTCGGCTGCGTGGCCGAGTTCGAGCGATCGGGCCTGTGGCCGGTGCTGATCCCCCACGACCAGCGCTTCGCGGCGAACGGCGAGGACTGGATCGACGACCGAGGCCGCCTGGCCCCGGCGGGCCACCGAGTGGCCACAGCGGACCCGGCGGCAGCGCTGTCCCGCTGGTGGGACAGCTCCTGCTGCGACGGCGCGTGCCTCCGTCCGTTCGGAGCCCGCTTCCCGGGCTTGGCGAAGCGCAGCCCGCGCAGGTCGGACCCACTGGCCGAGGCGGGCAACACGGGTTCGATCCTGGCCACGCGCGCACCCCACAGGCTGGGCTTGGTCCAGACTGAGCGCCCGGCCGACATCCCGGCGCTGCTGGGCTGGACGGGCATGATCAAGTGCACGGACCAGGTGGCCGAGCTGTCGGCGGTGCTGAGGAGCTGGGAGGACCACTTCGGGGCAACGCTGGTGGTCCTGGGGTTCGACGCAATGGAGCTTTCGGTGGCGGCCCCACCGAGAAACCAGGCCCGCGCACTGACGGTGGCGGCGGAGCACCGGGCATTCAGCTTGCCGACGTTCGCGGGGCAGCCGGGGAATCTAACCTGGACTCCGAGTCCAGGTGGGCGGTCGCCTCATCGAGGATGACGACCTTGGGCTGGGCCAGCAGGAG
>NZ_JBSGJD010000149.1:0-24175 GCF_053605405.1 Amycolatopsis sp. NPDC003861 | reverse complement strand
GGCCAGCGACCGCGGGCCGACCGGCCGCGCGAACGCCGTCACCACGCGCCGCCCGGGTCCGGGGCGTGCAGCGGGTTCGGCACCCGCCCCCAGCGGACGTCGAACTCGTCGTCCCGTTCCACCTTGTCGAAGCCCTGCCCGGCGAAGTGCTCCCGGTTGAGCGTCACGCGCTCGACGTCCGGGGCGAACAGCCGGCAGGCGTCGAACCGCGCGGCCACGTCGGGGTTCTCGTCCCGGTAGCGGCCGACGATCTCCCGCACGGGCGCCCAGAACGCGGCCCGCGGCAGGCCGAGCTCGTCGAGCAGGACCTCGGCCCAGAACCGGAACTGACCGGAGAACACCGAGCTGAACAGCGACTGCGCCAGCAGGTGCGCGGGCCAGCGCAGCATGTCCGCGGCCGCCTCCGGGGGCAGCGACTCGTAGCTCCCGAGCTGCTCGTCGAGCAGGTCGACCCCCTGGGCGAAGTCCTTGATCAGCACCCGCTGCGGGACCCCGGCGGCGTCGACGACCAGGACGAGGTTCTGGCCGTGCGGGCAGAACCCGACACCGTGCCGCAGCAGCCACTGCAGCAACGGCGTGAGCAGCAGGTCGAACAGCCGGGTCAGCCACGCCGTCGCGTCCCCGCCGCCGATCAGGTGCGCCAGCACGGAGACACCGTCGGGACCCCGGTAAGGCAGCGCGGCGAAGGACAGCGCCCGCTCCCCTTCGGCCAGCCGGATCGGTTCGCGCCACAGCGCGCCCAGGGTTTCGTGGAACCGGTACGGCAGTTCCTCGAGGTGCCCGAACAGCGGGTGCTGCACCGACACGCTCGCCACCTCGCCGAGCAGCCCGAACCGGTACTGCTCCGTGAGCAGCGGGTCGGCCGCGCTGATCCGGCGCAGCCAGGTCGTCACCGACGGGCCGGCGAGCGTGGCCGCGGAGTTGAGCCCGCGGTAGACGAGCGTGTTCCGCACCGACACCGCGGTCTTGACGTCGTGCCGGCCGGGTGTGCTCACGTTGGCCAGGGTCCGGACCGTCTGGTGCGGCCGGTAGACGTCGGCGCTCTCCCCGAGGTCGATGACGACACCGGTGGCGAGCTCGGCGGCGTAGAGCGTGCCGAGGATTTCGTCGGCCTGCCACGGGTGCACCGGCACCCAGACGTAGTCCTCGGGCGCCTTCGCGGCGAACTCGTCGCGCAGCTCGCCGAGCTCGGCGGCCAGCAGCGCGTCCCGGCTCAACCCGTCGACGCACCGGAACTCGGCGTGGTCCGGGTGGACGGCGAACCAGCGCAGCCGGAGATCCTCGCCCGCCTCGGGCGCGTACCGGGCCCGGTCCCGCGCGGAGAACCCGACCCGCCCCTTGTTGAGCACGAGCCGCGGGTGGCCGGTGAGGTGCCCGTCGGCGACGTCGTAGTCCATGGTGGACAGCTCGGCCGCGGTCGGCGCGCGGCGCAGGCGGGCGGCTTCGTTGGCGGCCGTCGAGGTCAGCTCGGCGAGCACGTCGGCCAGCCTCAGCCCGCTCAGGCCCAGGACTTCGCGGGCGTCCACGACGAGCGTGCGCGGGTCGGTGACCGGTTCGCCGGAGCGGCGCGCGCTGCCGGGCTCGACCGTCCAGGCGTCGAACGCGCCCCGCCGGGCCCGGAACGTGTAAACCGCGCCCGGGAGCTCCAGCCGGTAGGCGTCGCCGTCGGCGACCGGCTCCAGCATGTGCTCGTAGGACAGCTCGCCGAGCATCTTGTGGGTGATCAGCGCGCCGGCCGCTCGCCAGGCGGCCGCCTCGTCCAGGGTCACTTGTCCTCCAGGCCGAACGTGGTGAACGCGGTGCGGTCGGGCAGCTCGTGCACGGTCTTGCCGCACACGGCGTTGAGGATCACGGCCGCCCGCCAGGCGCCGAGGCCGAGATCGGGCGCGCCGGGCCCGTGGGTGTGCCGCTCGGCGTTCTGCACGAACAGCGACCCCGGCAAGTCGAGGGCGACGCGGTAGTCGGCGCCGACGTCGAGGCGGCCCTGCCGGTCGCGGCGGACGGCATCGCCGAGCCCGGCCAGCAGCGGCCCGGTCGGCGCCTCCGCGTACCCGGTGGCCGCGACGACGGCGGCGGTGCGCAGGGTGGCGTCACGGCCCTGTTGCGCGTGCCGGACACCGAGCGCGAGCTCGCCGTCCACTGTGGACGCCGAGACGACTTCGACACCGGGGGTCAGCACGGCGCCGGGCGGGCCGGTGATGCTGCGGCGGTAGAGCTCGTCGTGGATCGCGCCGATCGTTTCGGTGTCGATACCCTTGTAGAGCTGCCATTGCGTGGGCAGCAGCCGGTCGCGGACGGCTTCGGGGAGAGCGTGGAAGTACGCGGTGTAGTCCGGTGTGAACTGTTCGAGGCCGAGCTTCGAGTACTCCATGGGCGCGAACGCGGGCGTCCGGGCGAGCCAGCGCAGTCCGTCCACAGTGGATCGGCTGCGTAGCAGGTCGAGCACGACTTCGGCGCCCGACTGCCCGGAGCCGACGACCGTGACGCTTCCGGCGGCGAGGAGTTCGTCCCGGTGCGACAGGTAATCGGCCGAGTGCACCGCCAGCACCCCGGGATCGGCGACGAGCTCGCGCAGCGGTTCGGGCACCGAAGGGACCGAACCGACGCCGAGCACGACGTTGTCCGCGAGCACCGGCTCGCGCCCGGCGATGGTGAGCTCGAAGGCGTCGCCGGCCCAGCGGATGCCGGTCACTTCGTGCCCGAAGTGGCACGACGGCAGCCGGGCGGCGGCCCAGCGGCCGTAGTCGTCGTACTCGACGCGCGGCATGTGGAACCGCTCGGCGAAGTAGAACGGCAACAGGCGGCCGCGGTCGCGCAGGTAGTTGAGGAAGGAGAACGGGTTCGTCGGGTCGACGAGCGTGACGAGGTCGGCCAGGAAGGGCACCTGCAGCGTCGCGCCCTCGACGAGCAGGCCGGGGTGCCAGCGGAATTCCGGGCGGGCGTCGAAGAAGACGGCGTCGAGGCCGTCGACTCCGGCGGCGAGGGCCGCGAGCGAGAGGTTGAACGGCCCGATCCCGACCCCGGCGAGGTGGTGGCGCCTCACGAAGCGACCGGGCTTTCCCGGCCGGCGACGAGCTCGGCACCCGCGGTGGCGACGATCCGGTCGAGCAGCGGGAGGTAGTCGCCGGCGGTGGCGTGCGGGTGCAGCAGCGTCAGCTTGAGCCACAGCTGGTTCGCCCCGCCCGGCCCGGTCGGCAGCGCGGCCCGGCCGATGACGGCGGTGCCGGCCTCCAGGAGCGCCCGGCGGACGCGCGCGACGAGCTCGTCACCGCCCGCCTCGTCGGCGAGGACCGGCCGCAGGACCACTGTGGACAGTTCAGGCGGGCCCCAGAGCCGCAGGCCGGGGTGGTCCTCGACGCGGCGGGCGACCTCGGTGGCGAGGGCGCAGCAGCGTTCGACGAGGGCGCCGAGGCCGTCGGTGCCGAGCGCGTGCACGGTGACGGCCATCCGGAAGGCATCCGGCCGGCGCGACGTCCGGATCGAGCGGCCGAGCAGATCCGGCAGGCCGGCTTCGGTGTCGTCGTCGGCGTTGAGGTACTCGGCGCGGACGGTGAGCGCCCCCAGATCGGCGGCCTCCCGGGCGGCGAACAGCCCGGCGGCGACCGGCTGCCAGCCGAACTTGTGCAGGTCGAGGGCCACGGAGTCGGCACGGTCCAGCCCGGCGAGCTTCGGTTTGAGCGTGTCGCTGCAGAGGGCCATGCCGCCGTAGGCCGCGTCGACGTGCAGCCGGGCGTTGTGCCGGCGGCAGATTTCGGCGATTTCGGGCAGCGGGTCGAGGGTGCCGGTGTTGGTGGTCCCGGCGGTGGCGACGACGACGCAGCCGGGCGTGAGGACCTGGTCGAGCGCCTCGGGCCGCAGCCGATCGCCGTCGCAGGGGACGACGATCGGGGCGGGCAGGCCGAGCAGCCAGGCGGCGCGGGCGACGCTGTGGTGGGCGTTGGCGCCGCAGACGCTTTGGAGGACGCCGTTTTCGCGGGCGAGGAGAAGGCCGAGGAGGTTGGATTCGGTGCCCCCGGTGGTGACGACGGCGTCGGGGTCTTCGGCATCGGGGTAGCAGAGCCGGGCGATGCCGGTGGTGAATTCGCGCTCGAGCTCGCTGGCGACGGGGGCTTGGTCCCAGGAGTCCATGGAGGGGTTCAGGGAGCCGGCAACGACATCGGCGGCCACGGAGACGGCGAGGGGCGGGCAGTGGAGGTGGGCGGCACAGGCGGGATCGGCAGGATCGGCGGACCCGGCGGCGAGAAGCCGGCTGAGCTGTTCGAGCGCGGCTTCGGCTCCGACACCCCGGCGGGGCAGGAGGCCACTCCCGGCGGCCGCAGCAGCTTGCACGGATCCCGGGGCGGGCGCAGCAGCATCAGCCGAGTCCGGACCATCGTCACTGTGTCCCCCCGGCTCGCCACGCTCTGCCACCAGGGCCGCCGCCACCGCCGCCGGGCCGCCGGCCGGGATGGGGCCTCCGCGTTCGGCCACCCCCGCCGCCATTGCGCGCAGGGCCAGCGGGATCAGCTCGCCGAGCCGGTCCGCGCCGCCGTGGCCTCCGGCCAGCCCGTCTGCCCGCATGTGCCCGCCTTCCTTAGGGTTGCCTTGCCTACGCTGAGCAACAGTACGGCGACCGAAGGCTGCCTGTCATCCGGCCCCGTCCAGCATGCTCGACCGGGTGGCGGCGACGCGTCGGCCATCGGGAGTAGGTTCAGCGCGAGGAGGAGGTGATCAGCGTGCCCCGGTGGGACGTCCTGGCGGCGATCGGCGCCGGCGGCGCGCTCGGCAGCCTCGCCCGCTACGGCCTGTCCGTGGCGATCCCGCACGCGCGCGGCGAGTTCGCCGTCGCGACGCTGCTCACCAACGTCCTCGGCTGCCTGCTCATCGGCGTCCTGATGGCCGTCCTGACCACGACCGCGCGCCCCCACCGCCTCCTCCGGCCGTTCCTCGGCGTCGGGATCCTCGGCGGCTTCACGACGTTCTCGACGTTCGTGACCGACACCCTCGATGCGGCGACGACCGGGCGGCTTCTGGGTTCCGCGCTGTACGTGGCCGCGTCGGTGGTGCTCTGCCTGGCGGCGGTCGCGGCCGGCCTCTCGGCGACGCGCGCGGTGTCCCGGAGGCGGCCGGAGTGACACCGCTCCTGGTGGCCCTCGGCGGCGCGGCGGGCTCGATCCTGCGTTACCTGACCGACTGGAAGGTCCGGCAGTGGCGCGCCTCGCCGTTCCCGTTCGGGACGCTGACGGTGAACATCGCGGGGTCGTTCGTCCTGGGCTTCCTGAGCGGCTGGCTCCTGCACGGCGCGGAGCCGTCCTCGGTGCGCGCCCTGGTGGCAGTGGGCTTCTGCGGCGGCCTGACGACGTTCTCGACGTTCGGCTACGAGACGGTCCGCCTGTTCCTGGAGAAGACGCGGCGGTACGCGGTGCTGAACGTGCTGGTGACGGTGGCCGCGGGGCTGACGGCCGGCGGGCTCGGGCTCGCGCTGGCCACCGTCACCTTCACGTGAGCGTCAGCGCGGCGCCAGCCCGCGTACCTGCTCGAACGGGTCCCCGCCCGTCGGCAGCAGGGCGATGATCGGCGTCGTCAGCCCGTTGTCCACATAGGCCTGGACCTGCTCGCGGCACGACTCCACGCTGCCGTGGATCACCAGTTCGTCCACCACCGCGTCCGGGATCACCTGGTTCGCCTTCTGCCGGTCCCCCGCCGCCCAGGCTTCGTGCATCGGGGCCAGTGCCTCAACGCGGCCCAGCCAGTCGTGGAACGCCGCGTACACCGGCACCGTCAGGTAGCTCGAGATCAGCATCCGGCCCAGGCCGCGGGCCGCGTCGGCGTCCTCCGTGGGGCAGACGAAGATGCGGGCCGCCAGCTCGACGTCCGGGCCGACCACCGACCGCACCTGAGGCACGTCCGAAGCCGCCAGCCAGTTCGTGATCGCGCCGTCCGCCTCGCGCGCCGCCAGCTTGAGCATGCCCGGGCGGAGCGCCGCCAGCATGATCGACGGCGGTGGGTCCGCCGGGCGCTCCAAGCGGAACTTCGACACCGCGAACGTGTCGTACTTCTCGCTGACCTTCTCCCCCGCCAGCGCCGACCGCAGGAACCGCAGCGTGTCCCGGGAACGCGCGAAGGGCTCGTCGAAGGACGCCGCGTTCCAGGCCGAGACGATCACCGGGGAGGACGCGCCGATGCCGAGGACGAACCGGCCCGGGGCCAGCTCCGCGACCGTCGCCGCCTGCATCGCCAGGAGGCCGGGGCCGCGCGTGTACACCGGGACGATCGCCGTGCCCAGCCGCAGTTGCGGGGCCCACTGCGAAGCCAGCACCAGCGGCGTGAACGCGTCGGTGCCCGCCGTCTCGGCCGTCCACGCGTCGGTGTAACCCAGGTCCGGCAGCTGCTCGACCAGTTCGCGGTGCGCCGTCAGCGGCACCCCGGTCAGCGGAATCGTCAGGCCCCAGCGGCTCATGCAGTCTCCTTGTCGACGGACGAGAGTTCACGCAGCAGCCAATCGACCTGCGTGCGCATCAGGTTCTCCGCGACCTCTTCGGCCTGCGGTGTCATGTGGGTCGCGCCCGCCAGCGGCAGGAAGACGTGTGGGCGTCCCTTCGCCAGCAGTGCCGACGACAGCCGCAGCGCGTGCGCGACGAACACGTTGTCGTCGGCCAGGCCGTGCACGATCAGCAGCGCGCGGCTCAGCTCGCCCGCGCTCTCGATCAGCGAGTTGTGCGCGTAGCTCTCGACCTCGTCCTGCGGCTTCCCGAGGTACCGCTCGGTGTAGTGCGTGTCGTACAGCGACCAGTCGGTCACCGGCGCGCCCGCGACCGCCGCGTGGAAGACGTCCGGCCGGCGCAGCACCGCCAGCGCCGACAGGTAGCCGCCGTAGGACCAGCCGCGGATCGCCACCCGCTCCACGTCCAGCTCGGGGAACGCAGCGGCCGCCGCCTGCAGCGCGTCGACCTGGTCCTGCAGCGTGACGTCGGCGAGGCGCCCGTGGATCTCGCGCTCCCACACCGCCCCGCGGCCCGGCGTCCCGCGGCCGTCCGCGACGAGCACCGCGAAGCCCTGGTCCGCCAGCCACTGTGACGTGAGAAACGCGTTGCGGCTCTGCAGGACGCGCTGGGCGTGCGGCCCGCCGTACGGGTCGAGCAGTACCGGCAGCTTGCCCTCGCTCGGCTCGTACCCGCGCGGCAGGAGCAGCGCCGCGCGCAGGTTCCGCTCGCCCAGCGTCAGCCAGGCCAGGTTCGGCACGATGTCGGGGTCCACAGTGGACGAGGTGATCGTCGCGACCGGCGAGCCGTCCCGCAGCACCGACACGCGCGGGCCGCTGTACTCCAGGCTCCACGAGGAAAGCACGGTGACCGCGGCGGTTCCGGCGCCGACGTGCACGCCATCCACAGTGGACAGGCGGCGCACCGACGCACCCTCGGTGCGGAAGACGTGGATCTGCGTCGGGTCGTCCTCGGAGGCGCTGAACAGGATCTCGTCGCCGATGTCGAGCACCGCCCGCAGCTGCAGCCCGGCCGGGGTGACGGCCTCGCCGCCGACGAAGAGCCGGTGGTCGCCGTCGACCATGCCCTCGACGACCAGGCGGCCGTCGGGCGTCCACGCCGGCACACCGCCGACGATGTCGATCCAGTGCTGGTCGGAAGCGCTGTGCACCACCGAGGTCGAGCCGTCGGCGACGTCCACCGCGAGAACGTCCATCCGCTTCTGGTCGCGCGGCTGCACGGCGAGCAGCGGCGCGCCGCCGGCCGACCAGTGCACCGAGGCCAGGTACTCCCATTCGCCCGGTTCGACGTCCACCCGCGAGCCGTCCAGGCCGAGCACCGCCAGGGACACCAGCGCGTTCGTGGTGCCCGCCGCCGGGTAGGCGACGACGTTCGCCGGGTTCTGCGGGTTGGCCGGATCGGCGATGGTCCAGCGCGGGACCGGGCCGCGGTCGGAGCGCTCGGCCAGGATGCTGCGGCCGTCGGGGGCCCACCAGTAGCCGCGGGTGCGGTCCATCTCCTCGGCCGCGATGAACTCGGCCAGGCCCCAGGCGATGTCCTCGCCGTCCTCCTCGACCAGCACGCGGTCCTCGCCGGTGGCCAGCTCGAGGACGTGCAGCCGCCGGTTCTGGACGTAGGCGACGTGCGTGCCGGTGGGGTCCGGCCGCGGGTCGATGACCGAACCGTCGACGCGCAGCGTCACCTCGCCCGAGGCGAGGTCCAGGGTGTAGAGCTTGCCCGAGAGCGAGAACACCGCGACGGTGAAGGCCGCGTCGACGCCGTAGTGCACGACGCCGCCGCCGGTCTCGCGGGCCCGCTCGCGTCGCGCGCGCTCTTCCGCGGGCAGCTCCTCTTCGCCGGGCAGCAGCTCGGCGGCGTCGACGAGCTTGGTCTCGGCGCCGGTCGCCAGGTCGGCCGACCAGAGGCTGTGCCGGGGGTCGGTGCCCGACTCCGCGCGCAGGAACAGCACGCGGGAGCCGTCCGGGGCGACCCGGAACTCCTTCGGCGCGCCGAGGGTGAAGCGCTGGGTCCGGGCCTGTTTGCGGAGGAACGGGAGGTCGTCGACATCGGTCACGCCCGCACTCTTCCAGACTCCTCACGCGAGACGCCAACACCCTTCAGCTTGGCCAGCTCCGCGTCGACGTCGTAGTCCGGCGCCGGGAACTGCGGCTTCAGGTCGGCGAGGGTCTCGATCAGCAGCTCGGCGACGGCCCAGTTGCGGTACCACTTGTGGTCGGCGGGCACCGCGTACCAGCCCGGCGTCTTCTCGAAGATGTCGGCGTAGGCCTTCTCGTACGCGGGCCAGTGCGACCGCGCCTCCAGGTCGCCCGGGTTGTACTTCCAGCGCTTCTCGGGCGTGACGAGCCGGGCCTTGAGCCGCTTGAGCTGCTCCTCGGGCGAGATGTGCAGGAACACCTTGAGCACCGTGGTGCCCGCCTCGGCCAGCTCCGCTTCGAACGCGTTGATCTCGGCGTACCGGCGCCGGCGCTCGGCCGCGGTGAGCAGGCCGGACACGCGCGGGACCAGGATGTCCTCGTAGTGCGAGCGGTCGAAGACGCCGATCTGGCCGGCCGCGGGCAGCTGCTTGCGGATCCGCCAGAGATAGTGGTGCCGCCGTTCGGCCGCGGTGGGCTTCTTGAACCCCGCGTACCGGACGCCCATCGGGTTCACCAGGCCGAGCACGTGCGAGACCGTGCCGCCCTTGCCGGAGGTGTCCATGCCCTGGAGCACGAGCAGCACCCGGCGGGTGCCGCCGCCGACACCCTCGGCGTAGAGCGCCTCCTGCAGCGCGGACAGCCGCTCACCCGCGCTGCCGAGCCGCTCGAGGGCCTTCGCCTTCTTGCCCGGCCCCACCGGGGCCGAGCCCGGGTCCGGCAGTGCGCCGTCGACGCGCAGCGCGTCCCGGACCCGGCTTCCGTCGTCCTTCTTGGCCATCCGCCGAAAGTACCCGCTCAGGCGGCGGCTTTCCCGGCGAAGAGTTCCAGCAGGGCGCCGTGCCCGCCGTCGCCCGAGACGCCCTCGCGGACCTTGGGACCGGTCTCGCCGTGCCGCTCGAAGTCGCGGTGCTCCAGCTCGACGCGGGTCGACCTCGGCCCCTCTTCGATGAATCTGACCTCGATTTCGCTGGCGTACGCCGGGTCGGGGTTGATCTTCCAGTCGCCGTCGATCCGCCAGGACAGGACCACCCGGGCGGGTGGCTCCCAGACCAGGACCTCGCCCCACTGGCACTCGGCGCCGTCGACCGTGCGCTCGTACCAGCGCCCGCCCGGCTTCGGCTCCAGGACGGCTTCGGCGAGCTCGCCCGCGCCGATGTGGTGCTGCCGCGGCCACCAGCTGTCGAAGGCCTCGGTGTAGGTCTTGAACGCGTGCTCGCGCGAGCACGCGACGGTGACGCTCCGGCGGATCGGCTCCAGAGTCATGGGTGCTCCTCTTCGGTGGGTTCGGTGGCTTCCGCCAGCTCGGCGAAGGCCTTCAGCGCGTCCGACCACATCCCGTCGAGCCAGGCGCGCAGGGCGGCGATCCCGGCCGGTTCCAGCCGGTAGAGCCGCTTGGTGCCGACGGCCCGGTCGGTGACCAGGCCGGCCTCCTTGAGGACCTTCAGGTGCTGGGACACGGCCGGGCGGCTGATCGGCAGGTCCGCGGCCAGCTCGCCGACCGCCCGCGGCCCGGCCCGCAGCGCTTCGAAGATCGCGCGGCGCGACGGGTCGGCGAGGGCGGCCAGCTGGTCGCTTCCGTAAGTCGCCACGAACCGTAAGTTAAGACTTACCGAAGCAACCGTCAACCGGCACGCAGTGTTTCGGGGGTGTGAACGCGATATTGCGCAACGAACAACGGGTGAAAGCAACGTTTCCCGGCTGAACTCTGCGTCTGCTGCCTCTAACCTGAACACATGACGACGTTCGCCGGCCGGGAGACCGCCGCCCCCACCGCCGCGAGCTTCATCGAGCTCGACGAGCGGTGGAGCACGCACAACTACCACCCGCTGCCCGTCGTGATCGCCGAAGCCTCCGGCGCCTCGGTGACCGACGTCGAGGGCAAGTCCTACCTCGACTTCCTCTCCGGCTACTCGGCCCTGAACTTCGGCCACCGCCACCCGGACCTGGTCGCGGCCGCCGTCGAGCAGCTCGGGCGCGTCACGCTGACGTCGCGGGCGTTCCACCACGACCAGCTGGGGCTGTTCTGCCGCGAGCTGGCCGAGCTGACCGGCACCGAGCTGGTGCTGCCGATGAACTCCGGCGCCGAAGCCGTCGAGTCCGCGGTCAAGATCGCCCGCAAGTGGGCGCACCGGGTCAAGGGCGTGCCGGACGGCACCGCGGAGATCATCGTCGCCGGTTCGAACTTCCACGGCCGGACCACCACGATCGTCTCGTTCTCGACCGACGAGACCGCCCGCGCCGACTTCGGCCCGTTCACGCCGGGCTTCGTCACGGTGAAGTACGGCGACGCGGCCGCGCTGCGCGACGCGATCACCCCGCGCACGGCGGCGGTGCTGCTGGAGCCGGTGCAGGGCGAGGCGGGCGTCATCGTGCCGCCGGAGGGGTATTTCGCCGACGTCCGCCAGGCCTGCGACGAGCACGGCGTGCTGCTGATCGCCGACGAGATCCAGTCCGGGCTGGCCCGCACCGGCACGGTGCTGGCGCTGGACCACGAGGGCATCCGCGCGGACGTCTACACGCTGGGCAAGGCCCTCGGCGGCGGCATCCTGCCGGTGTCCGCGGTGGCCGGCCGCCGTGAGGTCCTCGGCGTCCTGCAGCCGGGCGAGCACGGTTCCACGTTCGGCGGCAACCCGCTGGCCTGCGCGGTCGGCCGGGCGGTCGTGCGCCTGCTGGGCACGGGCGAGTTCCAGCAGCGGGCGACGGAACTGGGCGCCCACCTGCACGCGCGGCTCGGCGAGCTGGTCGGGCAGGGCCTGTCGGAGGTCCGCGGCCGCGGCCTGTGGGCGGGCATCGACATCGCCCCGGGCGGCCCGTCGGGCCGGGCGGCCTCGGAGGCGCTGATGGCGCGGGGCGTGCTGTGCAAGGAGACGCACGAGCGCACCCTGCGGGTGGCCCCGCCGCTGGTGATCACCCGCGACGAGCTCGACCGCGGCATCGACGCGATCGCCGAGGTCATCCGCCCCTGAAACCACCCGGACGCCGCCGGCTGAGCCTCCCGCCCCGGCGGCGTCCGGGAACACACGCACCTCGGCTGACCTGCGGGCCACCTCGGCGGCCGGGGAGCGCCCGCCCGCCAGGTCCGCCGCGGCCCGCCCCCCCATGTCGCGATCACCGCCCCACCGCGCGCGCTCGGGAGCACAACGTCCCCTTCGGACGTTGTGCCCGGTATGGGATCAGGGGAATGGGGAGAACGGCCGCTGGTCGGCACCGGCAGCGTCACGCCGGCCGAGCTGTTCGAACAGGGGAAGCGGCTCCGCGAGAAGACGCCGGCCGCACTGCACGACCACGCGGCCGCGGCGAAGAACCGGCCGGCACCGCGCGAGTATTTCGACGCCACCAACGCCGGGCGGCTGCCCGAGCTGACCGACCTGCGGCGGGAACGGATGCGCGCCTCGCCGTTCACGTTCTTCCGCGGCGCCGCCGGCCTGATGGGTGCCGACCTCGCCGGGACGCCCTCGTCCGGCGTCACCGCTCAGCTCTGCGGTGACGCGCACGCCGCCAACTTCGGGCTCTACGGCACCCCCGAAGGCAAGATCGTCATGGACATCAACGACTTCGACGAGACCGTCCCCGGCCCGTGGGAATGGGACCTCAAGCGGCTCGCGGCCAGCCTCGTGCTCGCCGGCCGCGAAGGCGGCATCCGTGAATCGGGGTGCCGCGAAGCCGCCGAAGACGCCGTGAAGTCCTACCGCCGGACCATCCGCGCGCTCGCCGAGCTGCCGTTCCTCCGGAGCTGGAACGCGCTGCCGGACTCCTCGGTGCTGTCGAAAGCACGGGCCGACGAGCTGATCGACGACTTCGCCGACGCGGCCGAGAAGGCCCGCAAGAACGACAGCGCGAAGGTCGCCGCGAAGTGGACCGAGCGCGTCGACGACCACGAGACCGGCCTGGCCCGCCACCGGTTCGTCGCGGACCCGCCGGTGCTCACCCACGTCGACGCGGGGACCGCCGAAGCCGTCGCCGCCGGGCTGGTGTCCTATGTGGACACACTGCGGGAGTCCCGGCGCACGCTGATCGCGCGGTACCGGCTCGCCGACGTCGCCTTCCGGGTCGTCGGCACCGGCAGCGTCGGCCTGCGCAGCTACGTCGCCCTGCTGCACGGCAACGACGACGAAGACCTGGTGCTGCAGGTGAAACAGGCCCAGCGCCCGGCCCTCGCGCCGTACCTCGACCTGGCCCCGGCCGCACACGAGGGACAGCGCATCGTCGACGGCGCCCGGCTGGTGCAGGCGGAGACCGACATCCTGCTGGGCTGGACCACGATCGACGGCGTCCCGTTCATCGTCCGCCAGTTCCGGAACCTCAAGGGCGACATCGACCCGTCGGAGCTCGAGAAGGACCACCTCGACGACTACGGCAGGCTGGCCGGCGCCTTGCTGGCCCGCGCCCACACGCGGTCGCTGCACCCGAAGCTGCTCGCGGGGTACTTCGCCGACGAGTCGGAGCTCGACGAGGCGATGGGCGCATACGCCGTGCGGTATGCCGACCAAACGGAAGCCGATCACGCCGCCTTCTCCCGCAACTGACGGACAGGTTGCCGGTCATCACTGGAGATCCACTTCGCCGTCGTGCTAGACGTGCCCGGACGAAGGAGGCGGCGTGGCGGATCTCAAGCGGCGGTCGGTGCTCACCGGAGCGGTCGCGACGGCCGTGGCGGCGAGCGCGCTCCCCGCGGCCGCGGCGCCCCGGAAGCGGGCGTTCCGGCTGGGCGTCAACTACACGCCGTCGACGCGCTGGTTCCACATGTGGGAGGACTGGCGCGAGGACGACCTGCGCCGTGACCTCGACGACATCGCCGCGCTCGGGCTCGACCACCTGCGGCTCATGCTGCTGTGGTCGGCCTTCCAGCCGGAACCCGCGCTGGTGAGCGGCGAGAAGCTCGACCGGCTGCACCGGTTCCTCGACCTCGCGGGCGCGGCCGGGCTGGACGTCGAGGTCACGGTGTTCAACGGCCACATCTCGGCCCGCTACTGGACGCCGAACTGGCTGCAGACCAAGCCGAAGCCGGTCAACTGGTTCACCGACCCGGCCGCTCTCGACGCGCAGCGGACGCTGTTGCGGGCCCTCGCCGAACGGATCGGGCGGCACCCGCGCTTCCTCGGCTTCGACCTGTCGAACGAGCCGTACTACTACTGGGACGACTTCGCCGGCCTGTTCGTCACGCAGGCGCAGGCGGACGCCTGGGCCCGCACGCTGTGCGCCACCGCCGAGGAGGTGGCGCCGGGCAAGGAGCACACGGTCGGCTGCGACCGGGCGCCGTGGGACAACGGCACCCACTTCACCCGCCGCGGGCTCGCGGACGCCGGCAACGTGGTGGCGATCCACCCGTGGACGTCGTTCTCCGGCACGCTCGAGACCGACCCGCTCGGCGCGGTCGCGACGCACAACGCGGAACGCCTGATCCAGGTGGCCCAGGCGTACGCGACGGACCCGGCCCGCCGCGTCTGGATCCAGGAGGACGGCGCCGCGCCGTCGATCCACTTCAGCGACGCGACCCGGCCCCGGTACGGCGAGTGGCTGTCCGGTCGATCCGCAACGCGGCCGCCAGTGCCCACACGCTCGGCTTCACGTGGTGGTGCTCCCACGACGTGAACCCCGCGCTGGTCCCGAACCTCAACCCCCTGGAGTACGACCTCGGGCTGTACACGAACGACCGGAAGCTGAAGCCGGCCGGCCAAGCGCTGAAGGCGCTGGTGGCGGAGTTCGACCGGACACCCCCGAACCCGGCCCCGCGCCCGGCGGCGATCGTGCTCCCGGACCTCTTCCCGACGTGGGGCAACGACCGGTTCTTCAAACTGGCGGCGGAAGGGAAGCGGGTGGCGTTCGTGCTGCAGAGCCGCGCTTCGGACGCGAACTACCTGAAGCAGCGGGGAATCACCGAGCTCATCAGCCTGTGACCAGCGCGGCGACGTCCGCCGCACACCCCCACGCCAAGGTGATGCCCGCTCCCCCGTGCCCGTAGCAGTGCACCACGTCGCCGACCCGTTCCAGCCGCACCGCGGGCCGGAACGGGCGCAGCCCCACCCGGGACCGCAGCACGGCGGCGTCCGCCAGCCGCGGCTCCAGTTCCCGGCAGCGGCGCAGGATGTCCGCCGTCACGGCCGGGTTCGGGTCGGTGTCCGCGCGGCCCGGCTCCTCCGTTCCGCCGCACACCACGTGGGTGCCGTGCGGGATCACGTACGTCACGCCCGGGCCGGTCTCGTCGACCACGAACTCCGGCAGGCCCGGGTCGGTCACGTGCACGACCTGGCCGCCGACCGGGACCATCGTGCGGTCGCCCGCCAGCGGTCCCGCGCCCAGGCCCGCCGCGTTGACCACCGGCCCCACCCCGGAAAGGGACGGCAACGGCCGGTATTCGACCCGCACGCCCAGCGCGACCACCTGCGCCAGCAGCCACTCCAGGTACACCGGCGTGTCCACCAGCGCCGTCGTGAACAGCAGCCGGTCGCCGTCGCGGACCGGGTCGATCATCGACCGCAGCCATTGCGGCTCCGGCTCGCCCGGGGCCCGCAGGACCCGGCCGCGGCGGAACCGCACCCCCGGCGCCTCCTGTGCCCGCAGCACCGCCAAGGTCTCGGCCGTCCACCGCGCGATCCGCTTGTCCGGGACGCGCACCGGCGGGTACAGCACCCCGCCCGCCACCGCCGAAGTCGACTCGCCCGGGCCGGCCGTCGCGACGACCGTCACGTCGTGGCCCGCACCGGCCAGCCGGTACGCGCAGCTCAGGCCGATGATCCCGGCCCCCGCCACCGTGATGTGCATCCGATCCTCCTCTCCCCGCATCGTGGCAGACGGCCATCCCACGAGAGCACGGCTACCCTCGCGCGGGTGAGGACGATCGCCGCCGTCTGCGGGCTGTTCGCGCTGCTGCTGGGCCTGCCGTTCGCCGGCGGGAGCACCCCCGGCGCGGTCGACGCCGCCGCCGCCGCGGCCGTCGGGCACCTGAGCCCCGGCGTGCTGCGGGTGCTCGTCTTCCCGACCGAGCCGTACGTGGTGCTCGCGCTCGGCCTGCTCGCGGTCTTCCTGTGCCTGCGCGCCGGACGGCGGCTGGAAGCCGGGCTCGCCCTGGCCGTGCCGGTGCTGGCCATCCTGCTGACGAGCTGGCTGCTCAAGCCGCTCTACGACCGGTGGAAGAACGACACCCTGGTCTACCCGAGCGGCCACACGGTGAGCCTGGTGGCGGTGCTGACGGTGCTCGTCCTGGTGACCCGCCGGGTCGTCGTGGCCGTGCTGGCCGCGGTGGCGCTGCTCGCCGCGGCCGCCGGGCTGGTCGGCATGGGCTACCACTACCTGACCGACGTCGTCGGCGGAACGCTCTTCGCCGTGGCGGTCGTGCTGGTCAGCTGGCCGGCACGGCGTCACGAGCCAGCGCCGTCAACCGGCTGACCGCGCGCAGGTACTTCTTGCGATAGCCGCCGTCGACCATTTCCTCGGTGAACAGCGACGGCAGCGGCTCACCCGAGACGACCAGCGGGATGGCCCGGTCGTAGAGCCGGTCGGCGAAGGCGACCAGGCGCAGCGCCACGTTCTGGTCCGGCGCCGGGTGGATGCCGCGCAGGTGCACGCGGGTGACGTCGTCGAGCAGCCGCCCGTAGCGCGACGGGTGCAGCTCCGCGAGGTGGGTGCACAAACTGTCGAAGTCGTCCACAGTGGACCCTTCGTGCGCCGCGGCCGACGCTTCCAGCTCCTCCGGCGAGACCGGCGGCGGCGCGTCCGGCAGGCCGCGGTGGCGGTAGTCCGGGCCGTCGACGCGGACCACGCCGAAGCGCGCCGACAGCGTCTGGATCTCGCGCAGGAAGTCCTCGGCGGCGAACCGGCCCTCGCCCAGCTTCTCGGGCAGGGTGTTCGACGTCGCCGCGATGAACACCCCGGCGTCCATCAGCTCCTGCAGCAGCCGGGTGACCAGGGTGGTGTCGCCCGGGTCGTCCAGCTCGAACTCGTCGATGGCCAGGATCCGGTGCGCCGACAGCCGCCGGACGGCCTCGGGGAAGCCCAGCGCCCCCACCAGGTGGGTCAGCTCGACGAAGGTGCCGTACGCCTTCGGGGACGGCGCCGCGTGCCACGTCGAAGCGAGCAGGTGGGTCTTGCCGACGCCGAACCCGCCGTCGAGGTAGAGCCCCATCGGCCCGGACGGCTCCGAAGAACCGCGAGCCCCGCCGAACAGCTTGAACCGCTTCTTCTCCTTGCGCGCCCCGACCTTGGCGGCGAACGCCGAGCACGCCTCGACCGCGGCGGCCTGGCTGGGCTCGCCGGGATTCGGGAGGTAGGTGTCGAACCGGACGGCGTCGAAGCGCGGCGGCGGCACCAGGGCGCCGATCAGCTCGTCGGCGGACAGCTCGGGACGGCGGCCGGTCAGGTGCGCGGGCATGGTCGCAGAGCCTATCCGCGCCCGCGGTACCGATCACCGGGTATATCCCCCGGTAGAGACGTGATTCACGCTCGTGCTGGGATGATCGGGTGCAGCGTGTGTGGCCCGATCGGACGGGCGAACTGAGCGGTTCGGACCTCGAACAGGTCTACGGCTACCCCGAAGACCTGGACCGGCCCTGGGTGCAGGTGAACTTCGTCGCGTCCGCCGACGGTGCCGTCGAGATCGACACGACGTCCGCGGGGCTCTCGCACGCCGCCGACCGGAAGGTCTTCCTGCTGGGCCGTGACCTCGCCGACGTCATCCTGGTCGGTGCCGGGACGGCCCGCGCCGAGAACTACCGCGGCGTCGTCGCGGGCCCGAAACGCCTCGAACGCCGGCGCCGGCTCGGGTTCGGAGGAGTGCCGCCGATCGCCGTCGTGACGCGCACGGCGGAGCTGGACCCCGCTTCCCGGCTGTTCACCGAAACGGCCGTCCCGCCGATCGTGATCACGACGGACACTGCCGACACGCAAGCCCTCGAAGCCGCCGGGGCCGAGATCCTGCGGGCCGGCACCGACGACGTCGACGTGCGCCGCGCTCTCGACCTGCTCGCCGCCCGCGGGTTGCGCCGCGTCGACTGCGAAGGCGGGCCCGGCCTGTTCGCCCGGCTCGTCGCCGCCGACCTCGTCGACCAGCTGTGCCTGACCGTCGCGCCGCTGCTGGTGGCCGGGACCGCGGGCCGGATCGCCGCGGGCGCCGCACCCGCCGTGCCGCGCCGGCTCGCCCTGGCCTCGATCCTCGTCGAGGACGGCTTCACGCTCCTGCGCTACCGCCGGGACGCCGGGTGAGCGACGACGCCGAGCTGCTCGCCCGGGCCGCGGGCGGCGACCACACCGCGTTCGGCGCGCTGGTGCGGGCGCACACGCCCCGGATGTACCGGGTCGCGCTGCGGATCACCGGCAGCGCGGCCGAGGCCGAGGACGTCGTGCAGGAGGCGTGGCTGGCCGCGTGGCGGTCGCTGTCCGGCTTCCGGCAGGAATCGGCGGTGTCGACGTGGCTCTACCGCGTCGTCACCAACAGCGCGCTCGCCGTCCTGCGCCGCCGCCGTCCGACGGTTTCGCTCGACGACCCGGATCCGCAGTCCACTGTGGACAGCGCACTGCTCGCCGCCGCGGTGCCCGGGCCCGAGGGCCGGGTCGTGCGGGCCGAAGAGGTCGACGCGGTCCTGCGCGCGGTCGGCCGGCTGGAGGTGTCCCAGCGCGTGCCACTCGTGCTGCGGGAACTGGAAGGGCTGAGCTACGAAGAGGTCGCCGAAGTGCTCGACGTGAACGTCGGCGCCTTGCGCTCCCGGCTGCACCGGGCCAGGGTGGCGCTGCTCGCCGAGTTGAGGGAGCGGTGATGGCCCAGAGCGAGGACCCCGAGTCCGACCCCCGGTGGGACGCGGTGCGCGCCGCGGCCCGGCGCCGGGTGCCGACCCCGCCGGGCCTGGTCGAACGCGTCCTGCGGGCGGTCGCCCGCGGCCGCCGGACGGCGGTGGAGGTCCCCGGCGGCGCGGGCCGGCTGCGCGTCACCGAAGGCGTCGTCGACCGGCTGGCCCGGACGATCGCCGCGGACCGGGCCCCGTTCGGCGTGCGGATCTCGGCCGTCGCCGTCGAGGAGGACGCCGTGCAGGTGCTGGTGTCGGTGCGGTTCGGCATCATCGCCGACGCGGCCGCCGAAGCGCTCCGGCGGGAGATCACCGCCGCGCTGTCCCGGCAACTGGGCGTCGCTTCGGTGGTGAACGTGCACGTCGTGGACGTCCACCCAGGGTGAGATTAACCCGTTCGGGGAACCGACTGACCATTACCCCGTTCGGGGGACCTTGCGTGAGGGTTCGGCGCCGCCGGGCATCGTATGGGCGAGAACAGCGAGAGGAGCCCGAACGCATGCACCCGGAACGGACCGAAAGCCCCGGCACGGTGACCCCGCTCAACGAGGAGGGCGCCGCCGGCCGCACCACCATCTCGTCGCTGGTCGTGCAGAAGATCGCCGGCCTGGCCACCCGCGAAGTCGCCGGCGTCCACACGCTCGGCGGCGGCGGGGTGTCCCGCGCGCTCGGCGCGCTGCGCGAGCGGATCCCCGGCTCCGGCACGGTGACGACGACCGGCGTGTCGGTCGAGGTGGGCGAGAAGCAGACGGCGATCGACCTCGACGTCGTGGTGGAGTACGGCGCCCGCATCACCGACGTCGCCCGCGCCGTGCGGCGCAACGTGATCACCGCGGTCGAGCAGATCACCGGCCTCGAGGTGATCGAGGTGAACATCGCCGTCAACGACATCTTCCTGCCGGGCGAGGAAGAACCCGAATCCACGCGCGTGGAATGAGCGACCGCGCGGCGTTCCGGGCGTTCGTCCGGGCGAACCACCCGGACGTGGGTGGCGACCCGGCGGAGTTCGCCGCGGGGCTCGCGCGGTTCCGCCGGCCGGATGCCCGCCACGACGCGCCGGTCACCTTCGTGGCCCACCGCCGCTCGAGCCGCGCCCGCCGGCGCGGTGCGGTGCTTTCCCGGGTGGCGCTCTTCGCCCGCCGTGGGGCGGCGGCCCTCCTGCCCCGCTTCCGCCGCCGCCCCTCGCGCGTGCGGTGACCTTCCGTCCAGTCCAAGGAGGACATGTGAACGCAACGCAGACCGGGCTCCTGGCCGGGCTGATCCTCGGCCTCGCCGCGACCCAGGGGTTCACCGCGTTCCTGGTGACCCTGGCCGTCGGCATCATCGGCCTGGTCGCCGGCCGGGTCCTCGACGGCGAACTCGACCTGGGCGAGCTGTTCGGCAAGGGCCGCGACAAGTGAGCCCCGTCCTGGACGTGCCCCGCGAGCTCGCCGAACCGGCCGAGCGCGGCACCCTCACCATCGGGCACGCGGTGGTCCGCAAGGTCGCCCAGCACGCGGCCGGCCAGGTCCCCGGCACCGCGCGCGACGGCAAGAAGGGCCCGAAGGCCAAGGTCGGCGGCCACGACAACGACGTCGACCTCGCCCTGGACCTGGCCCTGCGCTACCCGGCGGCGGTCCGCGCGGTCGTCGGCGACGTGCGCGCAAAGGTGGCCGAAGAGGTCGAGCTGCTCACCGGCTACCGCGTGCGGAGCCTGGCCGTGACGGTGTCCGCGCTGCTGCCGGACGTCGCGCCGAGGGTGCGGTAGCCGTGCGCCCGTTCGTCCGCATCCTCGCCATGCTGCTGGGCCTGGCCTTCGCCGCGGCCGGTGCGCTGCTGGCCCTGGAGGTCGGCTGGCACTGGTGGCGCCCGGAGTCGGCGCCGCTGCTGGTCCCGTGGCCGCGGTGGCAGGCCGGTCTGGCGTCGCTGGGCTGGGACGCCTACGCGGTGCGCGTCGGCGCCGGGGTGGTCGCCGCCGCCGGCTTGGTGCTCATCGGCTGCGCCCTCGCCGCGGGCAACCGCGCGGTCCGGCTGACCGACCCGGCCGGCGACGTCAGCGTCTCGACGTCCCCGCGGTCGCTGGCCCGGCTGGTCGGGCTGACCGTGCGCGCGCAGGACAACGTCGCGGGCGCGTCGGTCACCGCGAGCGCCCGCCGCGTCCGCGTCCGCGCGAAGAGCACCCTCGAAACGGAAGCCGAGCTGCGGCCGCGCCTGCTGGCCACGGTGTCGGCCCTGCTGGACGAGCTCCCCCTGATGCGGCGGCCGAAGGTGACGGTCGTCGTCGACTCGCCGAAGGACCGCCGATGAGCCGCTCGATCGCCACCAAGGCCCTTTCCCGGTCGTACACCGGCGAACGCACGCTGACGTTCCTCATCGGACTGCTCGCGTTCCTGGGCGGCGCGCTGGCCCTGGTGGTCGGCTTCGGCGCGCTGGGCGAGTTCCGCGGCCGCCGCCCGCTGCTCGACCCGCTCGCGCTCGAGTGGCTCGGCGCGCACGCGACCCCGGCCCGCATCGCCGCGATCGTGCTCGGCGTGCTGCTGCTGGTGCTCGGGCTGACCTGGGCCCTGCGCTCGCTGCGCCCGGAACCGCGTCCGGACCTGGACCTCGACCGCACGGAGGGAGCGGAACTGGTGGTCACGGCGGCCGCGATCGCCGGCGCGGTCCAGACGGACGCCGAGCACCTCGACGGCGTCAGCCGGGCCCGGGTCCGCGCGGTCGGTTCGCGGACGGCCCCGGCGTTGCGCATCACGCTGTGGCTGCACGAAGGCACCGACCTCAAGGCGGTGTGGTCGGGCCTGGACACCCGGGTGCTGACCCGGGCCCGCGAATCCCTGGGCCTGGAGTCACTGCCGGCCGCGGTCCGCCTGGAACTCGACACGAGCCCGGCCAAACGCGTGCGCTGAGCCGGGGTTTTCCGCAGAATGCGGGGCATGCCCCTACCGCTGCAGCCGCCGCTGAAGCCGATGCTCGCCAAGCCCGCCAAGGCCATCCCGGACGCCGGGGGCCTGCTCTTCGAACCGAAGTGGGACGGCTTCCGCTGCATCGTCTTCCGCGACGGCGACGAGCTGTACCTGCAGTCGCGCGCCGAGAAACCGCTCAACCGGTACTTCCCCGAGGCCGTCGCGAAGCTGCTGGACACCCTGCCGCCGCGGGTGGTCCTCGACGGCGAACTCGTCGTCGCGCGGGACGGGCGGCTCAACTTCGACGCGCTCACCGAACGGATCCACCCCGCCGAAAGCCGGATCACGCTGCTGGCCGGCGAGCAGCCCGCCGAGTTCGTCGCCTTCGACGTCCTCGCCCTCGGCGACGAGCTGCTGCTCGACGAACCGACGTCCGTGCGCCGGGAGCGCCTGACCGACCTGGCCGGCGACCGGTTCCCGCTCACCCCGGCCACCACCGACTCCGACACCGCGCGGCACTGGTTCGAGCTGTTCGAAGGCGCCGGCCTCGACGGCGTCATCGGCAAGCCGCTCGACGAGCCGTACACCCCCGGCAAGCGCGTCATGCTCAAGTACAAGCACGTCCGCACCGCCGACTGCGTGCTCGCCGGGCTGCGCTGGCACGTCGACGGCGGCCCCGGCGAACTCGTCGGCTCCTTCCTGCTCGGCCTGCACGACGAGAAGGGCGTGCTGCACCACGTCGGCACCGTCGGGTCGTTCCCCAAGGACCGCCGCCGCGAGCTCGCCGAAGAGCTCGCGCCGCTGATCACCGACGGCGAGGACCACCCCTGGGGCGGCCGGGCCACCGGCGAGGCCCAGCGCATCCCCGGCGGCGTCACCCGCTGGCGCGCCACCGAGCACGAGTGGGTGCCCCTGCGGCCCGAACGGGTCGTCGAGGTCGCCTACGAGAACACCGAGGGCGGCATGCCGTCGCGGTTCCGGCACAACGCGCGGTTCAAGCGCTGGCGGCCCGACCGCGAACCCGCTTCGTGCGATTACAGCCAGCTGGAGGAGCCGGCCCGTTACGACCTCGACGCCGTCTTCCGGGGCCAGGTGGTGCGGACCCGCTAACCCGCGTCCCACACCGGCCGTGCGAAGCTCGGCCTGCCCGCTGATCGACGTCCGACGTGAGGATCCCGCCCGTGCGCCGCCGCCGTACCCGTCTCCTGGCCGCGCTGCTCGCCCTGACCGCGGCCGCGGGCTGCGCCGCGGGTCCGTCGGTCCGCCCGGCGCTGGTCGAGAACGACGGGAAGACGACCGGCAGCACCCCCACCCGCACGCCCGGGGTCCCGCTGCCGCCGCTGGGCGAGCCGCAGTCGCCGACGTTGAAGTGGGCCGACTGCGACGACGACACCCGCCAGCGCATCGGCACCCCCGGCGTGCCGGACAGCCTGCACTTCACCTGCGCGCGCGTCACCGCGCCGCTCGACTCCCCCGGCGAGCCCCGGCGGTCGGTGGTGCGGCTGCTGGCGCTGAAGGTCGGCACCGGGCCGGTGCCGCTGGTCGTGGTCAACGACGTCGACGGCGATCCGGGCACCGTGTACGCCGCGCGGTTGGCCGCGACGCTGTCGCCCGCGTTCCTGGAGAAGTTCTCCCTGATCGGCCTGGACCGGCGCGGCACCGGGCTCTCCGGCGCGGCGCAGTGCATCCCCGCCGACATCCGGCCCGACCTCATCGCCGTCGACCCGGCGCAGGGCGGCCTGGGCGACGTCCTGGACGCGGCCCGCAAGGCCGGCCAGCAGTGCGCCATCGAGCTGGACGACACCCAGACCGCGCTGGACAGCTGGCGCGGCGCGGGCGACCTCGACGAGCTGCGCAAGCAGCTGGGCATGGAGCGGCTGAACGCGCTCGGCCACGGCGACGGCTCGAAGGTGCTGGCCGAGTACGCGGTGCGGTTCCCCGGCCAGGTCGGGCGCGTGGTCCTCGACGGCGTGCCGGACCCGGGCGCCGACACGGCCGCGGTCCTCGACGCCGTCGCCGCCGGCGCTCAGTCCACATTGGACGCCTTCGCGGCGGACTGTGCGGCGCGGCGCTGCGCCCTCGGCGACCCGAAGGCTGCGCTTTCGGCGGTCACCGACCAGCTGCGGCGCACGCCGGGGTCGACCGGCGAGGGCGTCACGTTCGGCCCGGGCATCGCGCTGTTCGCCGTCTACTCGGGACTGTCGCAGCGGTCGCGGTGGCCGGAACTGGCCGACGCGATCGCCGCGGCACGCTCGGGCGACGTCAGCCCGCTCTCGGCGTTCGCGGCGCCGGTGCTGCGCGACACGCGCGCCCAGCCGTCCCGGATCGACGCGACGATCGCGACCCGCTGCAACGACAGCCAGACCCGCCTCTCGGCCGACCAGCTCGACCAGGTCGTGGCCGGGATGCGCGGCAAGTACCCGCAGTTCGGCGCGGTCGTCGCCCAGCAGCTGGCCTGGTGCGGCCCGTGGCCGGTGCGCACCGAGCCGCTGCCGGCGCCGGGCGCGCCGGGCGCCCCGCCGATCCTGGTCGCGGCGACGGCGACCGACCCGGTCACGCCCCAGGTCGGCAGCACCCGCGCGGCCGACCACATGCCGTCCGCGGTGACGATCACCTGGCAGGGCGCGGGCCACGGCGCCCTCGGCGTCTCCCCCTGCGTCACGGACGCGGCCCGCGCGTTCCTCATCGACGGCAAGATCCCCGCCGACGGCACCCTCTGCCCCGCCTGACCCCGTCACTCACGTGATCAGACCCGGATCTCGCGTGATCAGAGCCGTAACTCGCGTGATTGAAGCCGGATCTCACGAGTGGAGTTGCCCCTTGGGGCCGGACACCTTGATTCCAGACGGTGGTCTGGAGGGAGGATGTCCTGGTGTCTCGCAGGTCGAAGTATCCGGAGCAGT